>CAYNBZ010000004.1:0-75998 GCA_964395975.1 uncultured Muribaculaceae bacterium
ATCAATGACGGACAACTGACTTTGTTTTGACTTTATATCGAACTCACGTTATTTACCACCTTACTTTTTTCTACTGCCACGCCAATACCAGTTAAAACAAAGATAAAAAGAAAGAGATGAAATACCTGTTTTGTATTTCATCTCTTTCCCATTTGCGCTTCAAGATGGACTTGAACCAACGACCCCCTGATTAACAGTCAGGTGCTCTAACCGACTGAGCTATTGAAGCAAGTTTACAATCCTCTTTTTGGAATTGCGTTGCAAAGGTACTGTCTAATTTCGACATTTGCAACAACCTTTGCCGATTTTTTCTAAAAAAACGCCCTCTTAAAGCAATTTTAGGGCGTTCAAGGCACGATAATTCAATAGTAAGTAGTATTTTAGCAGTCAAATTTGAAAATAGTAAAAATATGAGGATAAAATCCACCTTTGCGGGATTTTTTACAGCAATGCTTCTGTTGCCTATAAATGCAATGGCTTCTGCCACGACCGATGAGGCTGCAGTAGCTCGAAATCTCGAAACATTCAACACTTTATTCAAAGAATTAGTCACTTATTACGTTGACAGCATCGATGTCGAAAAATCAATGCAGACAGCCATTGATGCCATGCTCGGAAACCTCGACCCGTACACAGAATATATCCCTGTTTCGGAACAGGACGAATTGAGAAGCCTTACCACCGGAGAATATGGAGGCATAGGCTCCATAATAATGCAAGCTGGCGACTCGGTGATAATAAATGAACCTTATGAAGACAGTCCCTCTGCCAGAGTAGGATTGATACCGGGCGACATCATTGTAAAAATCGACAACGACACCACGGCGGGATGGCATTACTCTAAAGTAAGTGACCATCTGAAAGGGCAAGCCAACACACACCTGAGCATAGTTGTCGACAGGCCCTACGTGGGGAAACTACGTTTTGACTTCATGCGTGAAAAAATCCACATCAAGGCTGTCCCGTATTATGGCGTGACACGCGATAGCATAGGATACATCTCACTCACGAGCTTTTCCGAAACATCAGCCACAGAAGTGAGCAACGCACTCCGTGAACTCATCAAAGACCCTTGTGTTAAAGCCATAACCCTCGATTTGCGAGGTAACGGCGGCGGACTACTTGAAAGTGCAGTTCAAATAGTTGGAAATTTTGTCCCTAAAGGGACACTGGTATTGCAACGACGCGGTAAAATAAAACAGGAAGAAAAAACCTATAAAACTACACACGAGCCAATTGCCCCCGACATTCCGCTTATAATACTCATCGATGGAGCATCAGCATCGGCTTCTGAAATAACAGCCGGTGCATTGCAGGATCTCGACAGGGCCGTTATAATAGGCTCACGCTCTTACGGTAAAGGCCTCGTACAAGAGACCCGCCAAATGCCTTACAATGGGATCTTCAAAGTCACAACAGCCAAATATTACATACCAAGCGGACGGCTTATCCAAGCCATCGATTATTCTCGCCGCAACATCGACGGGTCGGTCAATCGCATCCCCGACAGCCTGACAACAGTATTTCTCACTGCTCATGGCCGGGAAGTACGCGATGGTGGGGGCATCACTCCCGACATCACGGTTACATATCCCGATGTCACAAGATTGTATTACAACATAGTACGTGACAATTGGGCTTTCAATTTCGCCACAAGATACGCTCACGAACACCCTTCAATAGCTACTCCCGAGCAATTTGAAATCACTGATAGCATTTACGCAGAATTCAAGAAATTTATCGACCCTGAAAAATTCAAATACGACAAAGTGTGTGAAGATCGCCTTGCCGACTTGAAAAAACTGGCAGAAATAGAAGGTTATATGAACGACAGCACCAGTGCCCAATTTGACATCATGGCCAATCTGCTGAAACACGATCTCGATAAAGACCTTGATACTCACCGTGCCGAAATTGAAGAGGTATTGGCAATGGAAATACTCAAACGCTACTATTACCAACGCGGACCAATCATTAATTCGCTAAAGACAGACAAGTGCATTGACGAGGCCGTAAAACTACTCAGCAAGCCAAGAGAGTATTATAAGGTATTGAATATCGCGCAGTAGTAACATATTGATGGAAATAAAAGAATTGTGTGAGCAGGTGTGTTCACCTGCTCGTTGTGAAGCTATAAAAAAACTATTATCAACCAAACATGACAAAATAATAGGTATTGACGGATTGGCAGGATCGTCCGCAGCTATGTTGTTTTCATGTTTTCCAAAGGGTAAGATGCCCTACCTCATCATAGCCAATGATCTTGACGAAGCTGGATACATCTATTACGACCTTTGCCAAATCAACGGAGAACAACATACTCTTATTTTTCCATCAGGCTACAAACGTGACATTAAATACGGGCAGATCGATGCACCATCCGAGATACTACGCACCGAAGTCCTCAACCGATGGCATACAGATAACGCACTAAAGTGGGTGGTTACATACCCTGAGGCTCTTGCCGAGCGCGTGTCGCCACGTGAAAAAGTTGAAAACTCAACTATTACACTTCAAAAGGGCAAAAGTGCCGACTTGATAGAAATAGAAAAGCAATTGCGCTCGTTTGGATTCGATGAGCAGGACTATGTATATGAACCGGGACAATTTGCCGTGCGCGGATCTATCCTCGATGTGTATTCATACTCCAACGAATTACCCTATCGCATCGATTTTTTCGGTGACGAAATAGAGAGCATACGCATATTCAATGTCGAAACACAACTATCCGAAACCGATATTGACACCGTATCCATAATAAATGGCACTGCCACCGGAAGCATAAATGGCATATCATTGCTTGAATATGCAGGCAGTGATGTAATCCTCGTTTGTCGCGACAAAGACTGGCTGTTGCAACGCATAAAATCCATTTCCGAAGAAACCTTGTCGGAAAGTACCGTCATTGCTGATGAAGGTGACAAGGATGCCATGAGGAAAGTGGTGGACAGCATAGACTTCACCACTCGCTTTTCAGCAATGCGTCGAATCGATTTCCACTATGGAGAATCACACTTGGAGTGTGATGCAAAGCTATCGCTAAAATTCTCGCCACAGGCTATATATCATAAAAATTTCGATCTCATAAGCGATTCGTTCCATGATTTCTTGCAAAAAGGATATTCGATATACATACTGTCTGACAGCGAAAAACAAATCGAACGTCTTAAAACGATTTTTGAAGATCGTTCCGACAATATCAATTTCACCTCGGTAAACAAAACCATCCATGAGGGGTTTGTCGATAACGAATTGAAATTATGTGTATTTACCGACCATCAGATTTTCGACCGTTTCCATAAATACAACCTTAAAAGCGACCGCGCCCGTTCAGGCAAACTTGCACTGTCGCTGAAAGAACTAAACCAAATCGAGGTTGGTGATTATATAGTACATGTTGACCACGGTGTTGGCAAATTCGGAGGGTTGGTGCGTACATCGGTCAACGGCAAGACACAAGAAATGATCAAACTGATCTATCTGAATAATGATATAATCTTCGTATCCATACATGCATTGCACAAGCTTGCAAAGTATCGTGGCAAAGAGGGTGTAGAGCCTCGTATAAACAAGCTCGGGAGCGGTGCTTGGAATCGAATGAAAGAACGTACGAAGAGTAAACTCAAAGATATTGCACGTGACCTAATAAAGTTGTATGCCGCACGCAAGGAAGAGAAAGGATTTTCTTTTTCGCCCGACGGTTATATGCAGCAAGAACTTGAAGCCTCATTCATTTATGAAGATACCCCCGACCAACTGAAAGCAACTAACGAGGTCAAGTCCGACATGGAAAAACCCAAACCAATGGATCGTCTGATTTGCGGAGACGTTGGTTTTGGTAAAACAGAAGTTGCCATACGTGCTGCATTCAAAGCCGCCGTTGATGGGAAACAGACTGCCGTACTCGTTCCAACCACCGTACTTGCGTTTCAACACTACACCACATTCAGCGAGCGACTGAAAGACTTTCCCGTAAAAGTTGAATACCTAAGCCGAGCCCGTAAGCCAAAAGACGTAAAGCAAATTACCAATGACCTTGCTTCAGGGAAAATCGATATAATCATAGGTACGCACAAGCTTATAGGCAAAAGCATCAAATTCCATGACTTGGGATTGCTCATTGTCGATGAAGAGCAAAAATTTGGCGTAGCTGTAAAAGAACGGTTAAAACAGTTGAAAGTGAATGTTGACACACTCACTATGTCGGCAACACCAATACCTCGTACACTGCAATTTTCATTGATGGGAGCACGAGACCTAAGTGCAATCACCACACCACCGGCCAACCGCTACCCCATCATGACATCGGTCAATGCTTTAAACGATGATATTGTACAAGAAGCCATAAATTTCGAAATGTCACGCAACGGGCAAGTATTCTTCGTAAGTAACCGTATCGAGGATCTTATACGGCTCAAAGAAATGGTCAGCCGGCTTGTTCCGGATGCCCGTATAGCCATAGGACACGGGCAAATGCAACCAGACAAATTAGAACAAATCATAATAGATTTTGCCAATCACGACTATGACGTGCTTATTGCGACAACTATTATAGAAAGCGGCATCGACATGCCAAACGTAAACACCATAATCATTAATAACGCGCAGAACTTCGGACTGAGCGAATTACACCAGTTGCGAGGCAGAGTGGGGCGAAGCGCACGCAAAGCATTCTGTTATTTGTTAGTACCGCCACGCAAACCACTCACCCCTGTTGCCCGCCGCAGGTTGCAAGCCATCGAAAGTTTTTCCGACCTCGGCAGTGGAATACACATCGCGATGCAAGACCTCGACATTCGCGGAGCCGGTAATCTCCTTGGAGCTGAACAAAGCGGTTTCATTGCCGACCTTGGCTATGAAACCTACCAAAAAATATTGCAAGAGGCAGTATTGGAACTGCGCACCGAAGAGTTTGCCGACACTTTTAAAGACGAAGAAACAGAAACAAATTATGTTGCCGACTGCGTAATCGAGTCGGACATGGAATTATTGTTTCCTGCCACATACGTTCCACAAGAGAGCGAACGTGTAAGTTTGTACCAAGAACTCGACAACATGGAGCGTGAAAGTGATGTCCTTGAATTCCGCCGCCGTATTGAAGATCGTTTTGGGAAAATACCCCGACAGGCCGCCGAATTGATACGCATCGTCACGTTACGCCGCATAGCCCGCACCATCGGCATCGAAAAAGTAACATTAAAAATGGGCAACATGTACATTTACTTTGTGGGAGATGAAAACAAGGCCTACTACCAGTCACCTGCTTTTGGGCGCATACTTACGTACTTGCAACAGAATCCACGACGATGCCATATACGTGATAACAAAGGCAAACGGTCTTTACTGATTGACAATGTGGACAGTGTGGAAGAAGCCATTTCAATTCTCAACACAGTCACTACACTCGCCATATCATGACGTTGCACCATCATGTCCATGACATAACAAAACAGTCATAACAGCTATACTTCAATATTCTTCACGGCAAGAATTTCATATTGAACCACAGTCAACACAAGCGTTGTGCTAAAACATTTTTTATTTATTTAACTATAAAATACATCCTCAAGACTTGACAACAAGCAAAAAAGTATATACCTTTGCATTCACAATACCGCGGGGTGGAGCAGTGGTAGCTCGTTGGGCTCATAACCCAAAGGTCGTCAGTTCGAGTCTGGCCCCCGCCACTAAATTCAAGCAGAAAGGTACTTTATATGTGCAATTCTGCTTTTTATTTTTATCACATTTTACATCATCTACCATCCATTGTCATACTTCAGGAGTTACAGCCACCAGACAAGTCGATGAGTGTAGCCATAGGTTCATTCAGGGATGTGGCATACGTGCTTACATCATTTCAATCGCAAAATTTAAGCGGCTCTTCTCATACTTAAAAGCATGTAATCACCGTTATTATGTGTGAAAACATTTATGATGAAACTTCCATATTTGAAACTAATATTCCTGCTTCTGTCCTGCATAACAGCTGCGACAGTTATGGCAGCCAACATAAAACTGTCGGGTAAAGTCATCGATGGCGACAATACTCCCATTGAATTTGCCATGGTGAGGATAAGCGGGACAGCAATAGGTACTACCACCGACTTAGGCGGACGATATAGTCTAACCATGCCGCAAGCCGACACTATTACAGTGATTTTCAGCTGTATGGGATATACCGAAGTTACTCGTCGCCTAATAAATGCCGAGGGAGAGGTATCGCTCGATGTGAAACTACTAAAGAAAACTCTTGAACTGCAAGACATAGAAATCACCGAATATAAACGTCAAACAGGACAGATGCAAACCATCGATGTAGGGGCGTTACGGCTTACGCCAGATGCAAGCGGAGGTAGCATAGAGTCGGTGCTTTCTACGATGGCTGGCGTAAGCCAAAAAAATGAAATGAGTTCACAATATATGGTACGTGGAGGTTCATACGATGAAAACAGCGTGTACATCAACGGAATCGAGATATACCGTCCTCAACTCATCAGTTCGGGACAACAAGAGGGATTGAGTATCATAAATCCCGATCTCGTTGGACAAGTTGAATTCTCAACCGGCGGATTCAGTGCCGAATATGGTGATAGAATGTCATCGGCACTCGATATCACCTACCGCCAACCCGAAGCACTCGAAGGTTCAGTATCGATGAGCCTTATGGGAGGCAGCATTGCTTTCGGACAAAGTAGCGGACGATTCTCGCAGTTGCACGGATTCCGATACAAACGTAATTCATCTCTGCTCGGTTCTCTCGAATCCAAAGGAGAATATGACCCCCAATATTTCGACTATCAAACCAATCTTAATTTTAAGATAAACAACAAGCTGAAACTATCATTTCTTGGCAATATCGCAATCAATGATTACCGGTTTACACCCGAAACACGTGAAACCAACTTCGGCACGATGAACAATGCCCGCACATTTACAGTGTATTTCGACGGGCAAGAAAAAGACCGATTTGAAACATACTTCGGAGCCTTGTCACTCAATTACCGACATTCTCGCAGTACCGACTTTACTCTTCTTGTTTCGGGATACCTGACCAATGAACTTGTCACTTATGACATTCAAGGAGAATACTGGCTTGATGAAGCCGGCACCGATGAGATAGGCGGTGAATTAGGCGTAGGCACATACCACGAACATGCCCGGAACAGGTTGAAAACAAGCGTATTTGCATTGTCGTTAAAAGGGAACACATCCATCAATTACAATAATATCAGCTATGGACTGACCTACCAACACGAAAATATAATGGAACGTTCTCGCGAATGGGAACTGCGCGACTCGGCTGGATACTCACTACCGCATACGGGTACAGGAGTAAACATGGTGTACAATCTCACCTCACGACAAGACATTTCATCCAATCGATTGTCATTCTTCGCATTAGATGCAGTGCGACTTACCACCGATGCCGGATACGTCACAATCAACGGTGGAATACGCCTATCCTATTGGGATTTTAACAAAGAATTCCTTTTCAGCCCTCGTGCAAGTGTCGGTTTCATACCGGCACGCAACGAGCGATTTTCATTGCGTTTTGCAACAGGCCTGTATTATCAAGCTCCTTTCTATAAAGAATACCGCATGGAACAGACCGACGAACTTGGTAACACGTCAATCGTGCTGAATCGCGACATAAAATCGCAACGCAGCATACATCTTATACTTGGCGGCGACTACACATTCAGGGCGATAAACCGCCCGTTCCGACTGTCGGCAGAATTATATTATAAGAATCTTTCCAATCTGATTCCATACGAAATCGACAACCTTAAATTGGTGTATTCGGGTGTTAACAGTTCAAAGGGTTATGTGGCTGGCCTCGACTTTAAATTTTTCGGACAATTTGTGGAAGGTACCGACTCGTGGATAAGTTTCTCGCTGATGAAAACACAAGAAGACCTCAACGGAGTGAAAGTGCCCCGCCCCACCGACCAACGTTATAGCATTGCAATCTTCTTCACCGATTATTTCCCGAAGTTTCCGAAAATAAAATTCAGCCTGAGGGGAATATATTCCGACGGACTTCCAACAACCTCGCCCCATTCTACACGCGATGTGTCATACTTCCGCACGCCCGCATATAAACGTGTCGACATAGGTCTCTCTTACCAACTTGTCGGCGGCAGCACTGTTCGTCCCAACAATTGGTTGCGCCACCTAAAGGATGTGTGGATAGGGGTCGATGTATTCAATTTGCTCGACATTTCCAACGTAAGCAGCTACTATTGGGTAACTGATGTGAACAACATACAATATGCAGTCCCCAATTACCTCACTCGCCGCCAAATAAATGCTCACATTTCCATTAGTTTCTGAAAAACATAATAACATATCACAAACCAAAAGCCCCGCTTTCCTATGGAAGCAGGGCTTTTGGTTAATCTCTATTCCAAGCTCGTTATCAGGCTTTCTTGCGGTTACCGTAACGTTGCATAAACTTATCTACACGACCGGCACTGTCAACAAGTTTTTGCTTGCCGGTAAAGTATGGGTGCGAAGAACTTGTTATTTCAAGTTTTACCAACGGATAAGTAACACCATCAATTTCAATGGTTTCTTTTGTTGCGACAGTCGAGCGAGTTATGAAAGTATCGCCATTCGACATATCTTTAAAAACTACTTCGCGGTAGTTGCTCGGATGAATTCCTTCTTTCATTGTTATGTCCTGTTTATAAGTTTCTTACAATTTGCGTACGGCCACAATAATGACTTTGGCCCTGTAACGGCTTGCAAATTTACGCATTTTTCTTGAAATACAAAAATTTTCCCTCACATACCGCCCTCAATTTGCTCTGCAAAATTTATATACAGATGGAAACACTTCGCATGATGATGGTGTGAGATGTTGCAACCAAACCACCGGAAATGACATGAGAAAAGCAGATACCCGCCATTATCTTGCAGGTATCTGCTTTTTACTTAATTGACAACGAAATTTCCAAGGTTGCAATTTAATCTATGGTCATAAGAATATGCACGGGCAAATTGTTTCAGGAAATTGATTGTGGATTCTTTCACCTGTTTTTCATTTTCCAATCGGTTCTTCTTATGGCTCGATTTTAATAAAGTAGAATTTCCCATAGGCAAACACGTTTTGAATTAATCTACATCAGTAGAACGCTTGCCATTGCCCATTTATTACATACCAACTTATATTTTTTACCAAATTAAATGCAAATTTTATAGAATTTCCCTACGGATGGCATCAGTCGAGTTTAAGCACTGCAAGAAACGCCTTTTGCGGAACTTCGACGGTGCCTATTTGCTTCATTCGCTTTTTGCCGGCTTTCTGCTTTTCAAGCAGCTTTCGCTTGCGGCTTACATCGCCGCCATAGCACTTTGCGGTCACATCCTTGCGCACGGCCTTGATGGTTTCCCGTGCTATGATTTTGGCACCTATGGCTGCCTGCACGGCAATGTCGAACTGCTGCCTCGGGATAAGCTCTTTCAGCTTCTCACACATTCGCCGCCCGAATGTCGCAGCATTGTCGAAGTGAGTCAATGTGCTCAGCGCATCCACCGGCTCGCCATTGAGCAATATGTCCAACTTCACCAATTTCGACTCGCGAAAATCGTGAATATGGTAATCAAACGATGCATACCCTTTGGAAATACTTTTCAGCTTATCGTAAAAATCAATGACAATCTCGCCAAGCGGCAAATCAAAAATCAACTCTATACGGTTACCCGAGATATACTCCTGCTTCACCAATTCGCCGCGCTTGCCGAGGCACAACGTCATTATCGGTCCTATATAATCGGTCACGGTGATGATCGATGCACGTATGTACGGTTCCTCGATGTGGTCGATATAAGTCGGGTCGGGCATACCGGCAGGATTATGCACCTCGGAACAACCACCTTTTTTGTCAAAAACCTTATACGAAACATTAGGTACCGTGGTGATGACATCCATGTTATATTCGCGGCTTAACCGCTCTTGAACAATCTCCATGTGCAACAACCCGAGGAAGCCACAACGGAAACCGAATCCGAGAGCAATCGACGATTCGGGTTGGAACGTGAGCGAAGCATCGTTAAGCTGCAACTTTTCGAGTGAAGACCGCAGATTTTCAAAATCTTCATTATCGATGGGATAAACACCCGCAAACACCATCGGCTTGACCTCTTGGAATCCCTCAATAGCCTTTTCACAAGGATGTTCCACATGGGTAATGGTATCGCCCACACGCACTTCTTTTGAAGTCTTTATTCCAGAAATTATATACCCCACATTCCCTGCCGACAATTCTTTACGAGGCGACATGGTGAGCTTCAGCACTCCCACCTCATCGGCATGATACTCCTTGTCGGTACTGACAAATTTCACAAAATCGTCTTTCCGCAAAATGCCGTTCACTATCTTGAAGTATGCAATAATACCCCTGAAAGAGTTGAAAACAGAGTCGAAAATCAAGGCCTGAAGCGGCGCATCCGGATCTCCTGTAGGTGCCGGAATACGATTGACTATAGCTTCGAGTATTTCATCCACACCGACACCCGTCTTGCCGCTTGCACGTATTATATCCTCGCGCTTGCATCCGAGCAAGTCGATAATCTGGTCCTCAACCTCGTCGGGTTTGGCACTGTCAAGGTCAACCTTATTAATAACAGGAATTATTTCAAGACTATTGTCGATAGCCATATATAGGTTTGAGATGGTCTGCGCCTGGATGCCCTGCGAAGCATCTACTATAAGTAGAGCACCTTCACACGCCGCTATCGACCGCGACACTTCATAGGAAAAATCCACATGTCCCGGAGTGTCTATCAAATTGAGCGTATAATTCTCCCCGTTGTGTACATAGTCCATCTGTATGGCATGACTCTTGATTGTGATACCCCGTTCTCGTTCAAGATCCATGTCGTCGAGCACCTGATTTTGGAGGTCTTTACCAATAACCGTTTTTGTCCGTTCAAGCAATCTGTCAGCAAGGGTACTCTTGCCATGGTCGATATGCGCTATTATGCAAAAATTCCTAATATGGTTCATTATATCTTCTTATTCAGCGATGCAAATTTACGCAAAAACAACGGAAATATAAAAAAGCACGCCTCTAACCACTACAAGGTAAATTTGATATAAAAATTTAAGGGTATGTAAATTTACTTGTTAATCTTATTTATCGTCATTCTTATTTCTGTAAGCCGCTCTAACAGTCCTTCCATCAAGTCGAGCCGCAGCATGTTGGCTCCGTCGCTCTTGGCAACGGCAGGATTCTGATGCGTTTCGATAAACAAGCCGTCGGCTCCTGTCGCTATGGCAGCCCTTGCCATCGGCTCTATCAAATGAGGCAAACCGCCAGTAACCCCTTTCGGCTGATTAGGCAGCTGCAATGAGTGCGTGGCATCATAAATCACAGGGCATCCGTTTTCTTTCATGACAGGGAAACCACGAAAATCGACTACAAGATCGTAGTATCCGAATGTAGTACCCCGTTCAGTTATTGCTACATCATTATTTCCGGCATCTCGCACTTTCTGCACAGCGAACGACACGGCTTCGGGCGATAGAAATTGACCTTTTTTTATATTCACCATCTTGCCTGTCTTTGCCGCAGCGACAAGCAAATCGGTCTGCCGACATAAGAAAGCCGGAATTTGAAGGATATCGACATAACGCGCCGCTATCTCGGCCTCTTCGGGATTATGAATGTCGGTAACGACAGGTATGCCATAATGCTCTTTCACCTTTTTCAACACCTCAAGAGCTTGCAAATCACCTATGCCGGTGAATGAATCGAGCCGGGAACGATTTGCCTTGCGGTAGCTACCCTTGAACACATAGGGAATATCAAGGCGACGCGCCACTTCCGACACACGTCCGGCTATTTCCATGGCCATTTCCTCTCCCTCGATAATGCACGGCCCTGCAAATAGGAAAAAATTGCCCGTAGCCGATGACATCAATTCTTCTTTCATATATTATTTTTTATACCTTTATTTCTATGTTTTAATGCGTGACACGCAGCTACTACATATACAGCAGCTGTTTCGGTACGCAAACGACTTTCACCAAAAGTCACAGGGACAAAACCATGCTCGATGGCAACTGCCACCTCTTCACGGCTGAAATCTCCTTCCGGTCCGATGAGAATAACCACGTCTTTGTCACTTTTATAACATGCTTCAAACTGCCGTCGCTCGGTAGTCGCATCACAATAAGCTATAAACCGTTGCTCCGGCAATGAAGCATCCGATAACAACTTTTTAATGGGTGTCATTTCATCAAGCAAGGGCAACGTAACTTTCAACGACTGTTTCATCGCCGATATAAGAATTTTACACACCCTTTCGGTTTTCAATTCTTTTCGTTCGGAATAACGGCACAACAGAGGCACAATACGGTCAATTCCCATCTCTGTCGTTTTTTCGGCCATCCACTCTATGCGATCGAGATTCTTAGTTGGCGCAATACCGATGGTTATGCTCCCCTGCCAATGGCTATTGACACTGGAATGGCTTATGATTTCAACACCGCACTTCTTGGGATGGGCCGACGTGATGCGACACACGTACAGATTTCCCCGTCCATCAGTCACTTCCACCTCATTGCCCTCAATAAGTCTCAACACACGCACGGCGTGCTGTGATTCAACTTCCGGCAAGACAAGTGTCGCTATTATGTCGGGGGCATAAAATCTGTGCATGACAATACTTGTATTAATATTTCACTATCCTATTACCATTTTCCTTAAAAATCAAGAAAAATAGTATCGCAACCGCCAATGCATAACCGGCAAAAATCAGCCATGAAGTACTCCAACCCGCAAGTTGTAGTTGGGCATCACCTTGTGAATAAACAAAATGATTAATCACCTGTTGTGCCAACAAAGTTCCTATCGTAGCACCGATACCATTGGTCATCACCATGAACAGGCCTTGCGCACTGGAACGTATCGACGGGTCGGTTTCACGATCAACAAACAAAGCTCCCGACACATTGAAGAAATCAAATGCAACACCATACACCAACATCGAAAGTATGAACATCCACACACCCGTCCCCGGATCGCCCAGACCAAAAAGACCGAAACGGAAGACCCAGGCAATCATAGCAATCAGCATCACAGTCTTAATCCCAAATCGTTTCATAAAAAACGGAATGAGCAATATACATAATGTTTCACTCATTTGCGAAAGCGAAATAAGTGCATTGGCATGATTGGCTCCGAATGTGTCGGCATATTCGGCAACATCTTTGAACGAAGTTATAAACGGGTTGGCAAATCCGTTGGTTATCTGCAATGATACACCAAGCAGCATACTAAAAATAAAGAATATAGCCATCCGTTTCTGTTTAAACAACATGAATGCCCTCAACCCAAGAGCCTCAACAATGCTGCTGTCCTTTTTCTCCTTATTCGTCGGACAATTTGGCAACGTTAGTGCATACAAGCACAACAACAGACTGAAAGCACCCGACACAAATAACTGTACAAATGTATGTTGGAATCCCAAAAGGTCAACCAATATCATTGAGCATATAAATCCAATAGTGCCGAATATTCTTATTGGTGGGAAGTCCTTCACCGTATCGAGACCAACACGAGTCAGTCCGGAAAAGGCTACTGAATTGCACAGCCCTATGGTCGGCATAAAAAATGCCACACTAAAAGTATATAATGAAAATAATATTCCAAATTCAATTTCATCACCCGACATCCAACCGTAGCATCCTGCCGCCGCCATAGCCAATCCTGCTATCAGATGGCACAGGCTAAGCACTTTCTGAGCAGGCATGAAGCGGTCGGCAATAATGCCTACCAAAGCAGGCATGAACAGAGATACCAGACCTTGTACGGCATAAAACCATCCGATTTTGTCGGCAAGTCCGACACATGCAAGATAACCGCCAAGCGATGTCAAATATGCCCCCCAAACGGCATATTCGAGGAAGTTCATCAGTATTAGTCTTTTTTTCAAATTAAGCATATCACTATCGTTTTTGTTAATCCTTATTTTCAGCACGCTTCCGGTCAATAGCCTTTTTTACTTCGGCAGCCATTTCGTATTCTTCATGATCGACATGCACTTGCAACATCTTTTCAAGTTGTTCTATCGAACAATTTTGATAACCTTTCTCCAAGTCGGCAGCCTCGGCCTGCCCATCGTCATCACCGACAGTCGGTTCTTTTTGCTCTCCAATGATAAAGCCCGTACGCTCCATTATATCACGGGTGGTATAAATAGGCGCACCCGTACGTAAAGCAAGTGCAATGGCATCAGATGTACGGGAATCAAGAACTACCTGCATCGAATCGTTGCTGAATGTCAATTCCGACATAAAAACCCCGTCATCAAATTTGCAAATAAACACCTCGTCCAACCCGATACCGAAAGCATGAGCCATGCTGACAAACAAGTCGTGCGGCATAGGACGTGGCGGTATGATATTCTCAAGCCTTACAGCTATAGACTGCGCTTCGGCAATGCCCACGACGACAGGAATACGATACGGTCCATCGACCTGTGCGAGCACCAATGCATACGCGCCCTGCTGTACTTGGCTGTAAGTTATGCCCATTACTTTCAATTCCACTCGTTCCATTTCATCCTCCTGATTTGAATTAGTCTCTTTTCAAATTCTGTCCTGTAATAATGCCACTACCATAACATAAATGAGCATCCGGACTGTATATTACAGCAAATTGTCCGGGAGCTATGCCTTGAACTTTCTTTTCCGATTCTATCACATATTCCATTCCACCGAGATGTGTCAACCAAGCCTTAGTGAACTCAGGTGAATGCCGGTTTTTAAACATTATCTCCACAGGACCGTCAACTCCATCCCAAGGATTACCCGAGATGAAATGCATCTCGTTTAAATGTATTGTTTTCCCGTATTGTTTCTCATTGCCATAGCCATTGCTTACATATACAGTATTGTCAATCACATTTTTCTTTACTACATACCATGGGCCGCCACTCAGTCCAAGCCCCTTGCGTTGACCTATCGTGTGAAACCAATATCCCTTATGCTCGCCGAGTTTTTTCCCTGTTTCTATTTCGATTATACTACCCTTCTTTTCACCAAGGTGCCGGCGAATGAAGTCATTGTAATTAATCTTCCCAAGAAAGCATATCCCTTGACTATCCTTGCGATAGGCATTAGGCATCTTGGTTTCAATGGCTATACGGCGCACTTCGCTCTTGGGCAAGTTGCCTATGGGAAACATTAGATGCAACAATTGCTTATAACTTATTTGGGCAAGAAAATCAGTTTGGTCTTTTACCGGATCAACAGCCGTAGAAAGGTATTTGATGCCGTCAATCACATCCGTAGTGGCATAATGCCCCGTAGCTGTCATGTCGAATTCATGCCCCCACCTATCTTCAAAATAACCGAATTTTATCATCTTGTTGCACATCATGTCGGGATTCGGCGTAAGTCCGGCCTTTACCGTACGCAAGGCATATTCCATCACGTTATCCCAATACTCTTGATGCAACGAAACGACATCAAACGGCAAGCCATAACGGACAGCAATAAGCTGGCACATCTCAATATCTTCTTCAGCCGAACAATCACCTTCATCATTGTCCATGCCTATTCTTATATAAAACAAATGCAGGTCGTGCCCTTCCTCTTTCAGTCGATGCACGACCACTGCGCTATCCACGCCACCAGATATTAAAGCTGCAATCTTCATTTTCTGCTTTGTGTCTATGCTTTCTCCAATTCATCTTGAGCTTGACTGTCCGAGCCAAGGAGTTTTATCGATATGAGATAATCAAGTGATATTTTCCCCGGACCTGCAAGCAACATATATATGAAAATACCGATAAACAATATAGGTACATACCCTGGTTGCGTACTGAACAACATCATCGGCGGCACACTAACTATACGCGTCAGGATAAAATTCTCTGCTATAATCATAGTCACCATTGGTGGCAACACGGCAAGCCGCGAGAACAACCCGAGGATAATCAACGACGAGCATACTATCTCTATGGCAATCAAGACAGCAAGCGTCAAGGTTTCCGACATTCCCATAATGCTGACCATATTGTTAGAGATAGTGTCGTCGAAATGTATCCATTGCCTGATACCGAATTGCATGAACATTATGCCGGTAAACAACCGCAAGAACAATCTCGACAGGTTGCTATAAGTATGCGCCGTACTATAAAGCAACAAATTTTTTACGAATACGGGAATCATCTCGGTTTTGCTTAATATATATTATTCAATCATACGTTTTATGCCTTCCACACTGATATTCTTGTCGAGAATACGCTTGTCACTATCAAGAATATATACACTTGGCTGTATCCGCAAGTCATAGGTATCGGCAACATTGTCATTAGCACCTATTATCCATTTGTCGGTGTAATTCCGTGCCCTCTCTGCCCATTCATTGGTATATTTTCCCATGTGCACACATATCACTGTAATCTCACCTGCATCGATTAACTTGTTTAATGTCACGTCAGTACTAAGCCTCAGCCTCGAAATCGAGCAATCTTCACACAAGTCGTCATTGAAAAAAAGAAATATCATTTTCCCTTCAATTTCCGATAATTTCACTTTACCACCATTGGCAAGTTTTAATTCGAAATCTTGAGCCTTATCGCCAATTAAGTTTTTGCGGAGCAACTCCAATTGATATTTATACCGTTCTTTTTCCGACTTCTTAAGCATGTTATTGTCAATGATGCTTTCCAAAAAAGGTATATACACATCATCGCTCCAATACTCGGCACCACGGGCATATAGCGATCTTTCGGCAATCTCAGCCATTAGCAAGAAATTAGACTTGTTCGACTGAGCCTTTCTCATAATGTCCTTTATCGACGACACTACAATGGTCTTATGCGCATATCTGAAAAATGTCACGTAATCACGAAACGTGGCTTCAAAAACTTTCATATCCTTTATCGGAGCCGAAAAATCATAGTTTTCCCAAAAATGCTGCACCAAATAGTTAGTGCGATTTTCAAGCGAAACTATAGTATCGGGAACCACAGGATAAGTAAATAACCTCTTTTGTTCCTGAACATCACCGACATTTTGGGCATACAAAGCACACGGTAAAAACAGAAACAAAATAATTAAAATACCTAATACTTTCTTAATTACATTCATTATATTTTAAGATTTAAACTGCCGAAGGCAAATCCCTAAATATAAATTTGCCAAGGTAAAAGTAAGCTAATATCTCCGATTAGACAATATCATAACACAAAAAAACCTAATCTTCAACTTTTTTAAACAAAAAAATGAGTATTCCGCCCCATAGTATGAATCAATGTTGCCGACAAGCATCAATGGCAGCTTTCACCGAACCATGAAGCAACAATAAGCGTCGGGCTTCTTCATATGGCAAGCCCGAATCTTCAATTATCATTCGAGTGCCTCGATCCACAAGTTTTGCATTGGTTAGTTGCATGTTCACCATCTTGTTGCCTTTCACGCGCCCCAAGCGAATCATCACAGTCGTAGTAATCATATTGAGTATCATTTTCTGCCCTGTACCCGACTTCATGCGCGAACTTCCTGTTACATACTCCGGTCCTACAACCATTTCTATCGCAATTTTTGAAATCTCAGAAATCGGTGCATCCGGATTGCTCGTAATGGATGCCGTGAGACACCCGTGCTCACATGCTCTCCTCAAGGCACCCAACACGTAAGGAGTAGTACCCGATGCTGCAATTCCTATCACCGTATCCTTTTCTCCAACACCGTGTTCTTGCAGGTCTTTCCATCCTTGCTCCGAATCATCTTCGGCATTTTCAACCGAACTTCGCAATGCTTTGTCACCTCCGGCTATGATGCCTATTACCCATGACGGCTCCATACCGAACGTTGGCGGTATTTCCGACGCGTCAAGTACACCCAATCGTCCGGATGTTCCTGCACCTATATAAAAGATTCGACCGCCACGCTTCATTCGTGGAACAATCTCGTTGACAAGTTGTTCAATCTTGGGTATTGCAGCCTTTACAGCATCGGCCACCTTATGATCCTCGGCGTTTATTTCTGTAAGGATTTCATGTACCGACTTGTTTTCAAGGTCGTTATACAACGATGATTGCTCACTTATTTTTACAAATGCCATGACTTTTAATTGGAATGGTATTTAATCAACCCTTCCATCGGATCTTTAATTATCTTGCCGACATTGATATACAACGCCTTGGCTGCTTCTTCAAGTACCTCACGGTAATTGACAGCTATAGAACCGACAAAATTAACCGACATCTCTTTATATCCCTTATAATTCTCAACATTACGCACAAAGAACGCTTTAAATGCGTTCAACACAAGCCGGTGCACCGATGGCTCATCTATATTTTCGGCGAGGAACGGAGACAACGAGGCAAGGAAACGGTTAGCCCCCTTAGTGCGATACACTTTCTCGATTATTATCTGCGGTGTCAAGTCGTATTGCTTCATGAATTTTTCTACAAGATCATGCGGCATTTGCCGTTTCAACATATCACCGACAAGCAGTTTACCAAGTACCGCACCGCTTCCTTCATCTCCCAATATATAACCGAGCGAAGAAACATTGTCGGCAATCCGCTCCCCGTCATAGTAGCAAGAGTTGGATCCTGTACCAAGTATGCACACGATGCCACGCTCATTGCCACATACGGCACGAGCCGCCGCAAGCAAATCTGTGTCAACGGTTACCTTCCTTGCCATGGGTATATTATTGCAAATGGCATTCCTGACATTGTTACAAATGTTATCAAAAAGACAACCTGCCCCATAAAAAAATACTTCATCAATGGCCACATTATTCAAATGTGGCATAAGTTCCTTTCTTATTGACTCCGACATTTCTGCCTCGGTGAGCAACACCGCATTCATTCCGGCAGCCAACACCCGCATTACCACTTTATCATTGTCAAGGACGCACCATTCAACTTTGGTAGCTCCACAGTCTGCTATAAGTTTCATATTTTATATATATTTTTTTCTTCTTGTATAATATATAACCTAATACTCCGGTTAATGAACACAAACAGAATAGCATACAGGCATTAAGCCAAATATTCACCACCCACAGCCGGCAAAATCATTTTCGTGCAAATCCAATCTTTTATCAAAATTTCAGAAATGCTTATCGAGCCGAAAAGTATGGCAAGCACATCGCCAAATACATAAAGGAATAAATGCTTGGATAGCGCAAATTCAGACTTACGCAACGAGAAATACATTGATATTCCACCATGAATCGAACTATTCTCCAAGCGGCTGAATATCTTTGTTTTATGATTTAGCAAGTAGTGTGTAATCTCCCGCTATTGCTCCACCGGATTGCGTGAAGGTTTCCTGATGCAAAGATAAGCTTTTATCATCAAAGTCGTACAAGTCATCTCAGGTATTTTATCCCTTGATTTATCCCAATCGTGGAGAATACGTCATTCTTACAAGCGTGATAATTTTATCCATTATACTTCTTGAAATTTTCCGCCTGTTCCAAAATCTCCTTGAACACCTCGTCATTCGTTACAGGAGGATAGCCATATTCTGCCAAAACCAAAATCAAATCCATTTTCAGTTCCGCCTTTATGTCATCGCGGGTGGACCAGTCTGTATATTTGGACTTATCCGCCACAATCTTCTTGATTTCTGCAGCAAGTTTCAAGAGCTTGTCCTCCGGATATTCAAATCCGAATTGCTTGGCTATGGCTTTAAGAATGTCATAAAAGGCCTTTTCTTCGTAGCTGATGCCCAAATCAAGGAAAGACTTCTTTTCCTTGTTCAACTCCTTCAGCAAGTCTGCCATCTGGTTGGCCACTTCCGTCAATACTTCATCTGCAAAAATAGCACTGTCCCTGCGGTCATTGTATTTGTCCACCAACGCATTCAGGCGTTTGGAGAAATCCACGCCTTTCACTTTGTTTACCTTCTTAAATTCCGTGATAACGGTTTTCAGCAGGCGTTCCATCAACTTTACTTTCGTATTGGGCAGTTTCAGCTTGCCGAGGCGTTCCATGTATTCTTCGCTCAATACATCCAGATTCTCCTTGTCATTGCCTATTTGGATGATTTCCTCTACGCCTTCCGATTGTATAGCTTCCTCTATCATTTCACCGACGCGACGGTTCATCTGCGAAGCATCCGGTGTGTCGCCGGTGGTCAGTTTATATATAATAGAGCGCACGCCTGTGAAATAATGGATTTCCTCCCGTTCGGCATCGCTTATTTCTGTGCTGTTGCTGCACAAGTTGAATGCCGACTTCAATTTCTTGGTGTGCCCCATAAACAAGTTCTCCCTTTCTTTGGTCTTTTGCATGAATTCTGCTCCTTTGTTCAGACAATCCAATTGTTCCAAGGGTGTCCCTGTCGTAAATGCTGAGTAGTCAAATCCTCCAAACATCCTCCGGATAATGTCCAATTCGTCTTTCACCATCGTAACGGATTGCTCGACGCTTTCCACCGAATCCTGGTTGGCATCCCCTTGCGCATAATGCTTCAAAGCTACGTTCATGTTACTTTTGATGCCGATGTAGTCCACCACCAAACCTTTTTCCTTTCCCGGATAGACACGGTTTACGCGCGAAATGGTCTGAACCAGCGTATGTTGCTGCAAAGGCTTGTCGATGTACATCGTGTCCAGGCAATCCACATCAAAACCAGTCGTCCACATATCCACCACAATGGCAATCTTGAAATTCGACTTAGGCTTCTTGAATTCCCCGGCATGGGCACGGCGGTCTTCATCTGTGCCCAGCAAATTATACAGCTCCGGCTTGTCATCCTTGTTTCGGGTCATTATCAACTTTATCTTCTCGATGGGAAGTTCTTGATTCCCATAGGGAAGACACGGTTCTGCAGCCATCATATAGCAGCCCTCTTGTGCTTCTTCACAGGGTGTTTGTGCCCATTCAGGGCGCAATGCAATGATTTTCTTATATAAATCAAAAGCTATTGTACGGTTGGAACAGACAAACATGGCCTTGCCTTCCACCGTGCTTCCTTCTTCCACCCGCTTTTCGTAGTGGGCTATGAAATCTTCCGCCACAGCTTGCAGACGGTCGGAGTCACCTAAGATGCGTTCCATCTTGGTCACGGCTTTCTTGCTTTCTTCTATCTGGTATTCATTCGCTCCTTCTTCGGCGCACTGCTTGTAATACTGCTCTATCTCCTGCAGTTTCTTGTTGTCGAGCAACACCTTGGCGGCACGTCCTTCATACACAATGCGCCGGGTGATGCCGTCAGCCACCGATTCGGTCATGGTATAGGCATCCACCACTTCCCCGAACACGTCAATGGTAGCGTCAATCGGTGTGCCGGTAAAGCCTACATACGTGGCATTGGGCAACGAATCGTGCAGGTATTTGGCAAAGCCATAGTTGCGCTTCACACCCTTGTCCGTCGGCCTTACCTGCAAAGAGAGGTTGGTTTGCGAACGGTGCGCCTCATCGGATATGCAGATGATGTTGGCGCGTTCCGACAATAGCCGCGTATCCTCGGTAAACTTATGGATGGTTGTCAGGAACACGCCACCGCTGGTTCGTCCGGCTAAATGTTCCCTGAGTTTGTCGCGGCTTTCCACTTCCACTACGCATTCATCGCCGATGAACTTCTTTGCCGTGCCAAACAGTTTGGAGAGCTGGTCGTCCAAGTCGGTGCGGTCGGTTATCAAGACAATCGTAGGACTGGCAAACTCGCGGCTACGCATCAACATACGGCTGAGGAACAGCATCGTGATGCTCTTTCCACAGCCTGTTGCTCCGAAATAAGTACCTCCTTTTCCGTCGCCTCCCTCTTGAAGTTTGGAGTGCAGGCGGATATTGTCGAACAATTTGTGCGCGGCAAAGAACTGCGGGTAACGGCAGACCACTTTCTTTTCATTCTTCGATGAATCGGGGAAGAAAACGAAATCCTTTATCACGCTTAGCAAACGTTCTTTCCTGAACAATCCCCACACCATTGTCAGCAGCGAATTGATACCGTCGGTCGCCTTGTCATCCGCTTCTACTTTCCGCCACGCATAGAAGAAGTCGTAGGGCGAGAACAGCGATCCGTATTTGTTGTTCACCCCGTCGCTGATTACCACAAAGGCGTTATATCTGAACAGGTCGGGAATGTCACGCCGATAGCGCACGGTGAGTTGCGTGTAAGCATCCATGATGGTTGTTTCTTCCTTCACGGCACTCTTGAATTCCAATACCACCACGGGCAAACCGTTCACATAGACAATACCGTCGGGGATGCGCCGCTGCACACCTTGTATCTCCAACTGATTGACAATGCGGAACAGGTTATTTTCCTTATTCTCGAAATCTATCGGTTCGATAAACAGATCCGGCAAGGCCGTATCTTCACGCTTCAACGAAAAGCCCTCCGTCATTAGCCGGTAGGTATGACGGTTCTGTTCATACAGGGAAAAACCCACGTTGGCGGTCAGCATGGCAAGCGTGCGCTCTATTTCCAGCGGTGTAATGCCATCTGCCTTATATCGGTTACGGAGGTACAGGCGCATGTCGTCGCGAAGCAAGACATCGCTCACTTCCTTATGGATTTCTTCTCCGCTTGTGCATATGTAACCCTCTTGCCGAAACAGTTCCATGATGGATAGTTCGAGGGCGTGTTCGTTGAAGTGTGGCATAATAGTGTTAAAAAAGAGCTTTTCCTTTCTCTGTTAGTTTATAAGTCTGTTTTGCACTGGTCGGTTTATCGGGATAAGTCATGGCTACATAATCAAGTTTGATGAGCGGAAGAATGATCTTTCGCTTCAACTCTTTGATTGAACCAAAAGAAAGATTTTCATTCAAACTATTGGCCGACAGGTCATTCTCCCTTAAAAGACATAGCAAGTCAATCGTATTAGAGAGGAGTTCTTGGACATTATCCTTAGAACGAGACTTTTCCCAGACTTGGACAAACATTTGTCCAAGAATCTGTCCAAGTTCCTCCTTTTCGCTTATAATGCACTGATTTATGGCTTCTTCGACTTGGACAGAAAATTGTCCAAGTCTGTGCTCAAGTTCATTGTCAAGCATGTGTTTCTGCTTTGTCGAAGTGACAAGCATTCCCTTTCCAAATCCACTATGACAAGGAATGGTTAGAAGGAAATAAGTTCTATTGTCATCCGTTTCGATAGTTGCAGGCATAGAGCCATTGTCTCTCAGTGCTTTTTGGATGGTGGGTATCCCTGTTGCCCGGCCTTCTGTCAAATCCAATTCTTTCAGGAAATCGCCTAACCTGCGGTTACGATATCTTCGAGCCTTCAAAACTCGTGCAGCCTTTATAGCCTCTGCACTAATAGAACGGTCTGGTCCAGCATAGCTCAATATATTAACCTGAGTAGGCTCCACTGTTATCTCCACCGGTTCGCGTTCTTGATAGTCACGATGATACAAGGCATTGACCACGGCTTCCTCGAATGCTTGGTAGGGATAGTTGAAGATTTTGTCTGATTTTTCGGTATCTATTGGTTTAATGATTTTCTTTTTGATGACATTCGTGCGAAGATACGACAGCGTATCGTTGATGATTTGAGGTATGGGGCCGACTATCTTAGGAACTTCAATCATCAAATCTGGATTATCAATACGGCCTTCCGGAAACAAGACAATATCAACCTGCGTCACAGGAAAGAATCTTTCGGGATGTTCGCAGAACATCATTATGGCGCAGTTTTTTATTTGTCTGTTTTCGGTCGGCCCTGTCAGCAAATCCATCTCGTCAAGAATATCTGACAAAGGCTTTGCCGTAAAATCTTTGGCCAGTTTACTTCCAACCTTTTTAAGGTGTTCGTACACAAGTACGCTTGATATATCTTCCACTCTTGCAGACGCGTTTCCTCGTTCATCAAACGGTATCCGGTTTGCCAATTCACGCACCTCGTCCAAAATCTCGCCTTTGGCTTCAATAGTAGAGGATTTGCTTCGTACATAAAATTTCGGCACCGATTTTTTGGCGACTACACTTTCCATAACAGAGTATGGCCTGTTCACTCCTGCTGGCACCCATATTGCTAAAATAGTCTTGCCGTCCACTTCCTCTGGTGAAACCTTGGTAAGGTAAGTCGGTGATATTTTAGCATCATAACCTATCATGGCCTTCATAATACGGTCTATTTCGTTTTCAGCCAAACCTTTCACAGGTCGTTTGGCAACACCGTTCTCCTCTTCCACCCCGACAAGAATATATCCGCCGCCTATATTCTCCAAATCAGTTGCAAAGGCGCAGATGGTGTGGTAAATTTTATCTGGGTTCCAATCAGCCTTAAACTCTATCCGATTGGATTCAATTTTCCGCTTGTTGAGCAAATCTTCTATGTTGATTGGTAATGCCATGATATTTTATCTTTTGTTGTTACAAAGAAACAAAAATATGTCGTCGCGAAGCAAGACATCGCTCACTTCCTTATGGATTTCTTCTCCGCTTGTGCATGTGTAACCCTCTTGCCGAAACAGTTCCATAATGGATAATTCAAGGGCGTGTTCGTCGAAGTGTGGCATAAGATTTATTTCTTGAATATAATTGGCATTTACAGTGAGTGTTGACCCATCTTCGCTAAAAGCAAAGACTGTAACTTGATTAATAACTTATTTTCTTGGTCATGCTCTAAGGAATGACTTAAAATACAATAAAAGACAGTCTCAATCTCTTTTAATTTTTGAGTAGGAGGAATCAACATTGGAAATGATCGGAGGCTATCTGCTTCCACTCGTTGCCTTCCATCTGATCCTGTTTGACTTTTCTTTGCAAATATTTTGAATCCCTTTTCTCTTACAATAGCAGACAAAAGACCTGTTAACTGAAATTCTTTCCCTCTAAGTACAATAAATTCAGTTGAGCCAGCACCAATTTCATTGGGTAATAAGGACATTACAACTGCAGCTTTGCCATTCTCCATACAAGGTGTTATACGAGCAAAAAGGATGTCGCCATTTTGAAACTTTGTTCCTCCCGAATATAACTTCTGTTCAACTTTTTTTATTCCGAAACCTTCTGTTGGCAATACATCCATTTCAACAAAAGAACACATTTCATCTTTTCGAAGAGATAATCGTGGATTTATTTCTGCAATCTCTCCCAGCGTACCTATTCTCCACCCTTCCGGCAGATTCTCCTTATCAATCCCATCCACAAACATCTTGCGATAAAGGGCTTGCGCCGTTTCTTCCAACTTGGCAATGATTTGCTCATTGAGGCGGATGCGGCGGGTAACGGTTTCGTATTCGGACACGATCTTTTGCTGTTGCTCTATGGGAGGGACGGGCAACATAACCTCGCACATTTCATCAAATTCAAAAAACTCATGTGCACTGCCATGCGATTTGAATCTGGCATATCGGTCGAACTCAGGGCGACAAAACCACATCCATAAATAAACTGGATGCAACAAAGATTCGTCCTTAATACGAAAAACCTGATAAGCACCGGAGACCGTACAATCTTCACCCTCCCGGTAAGCAATAGATATTTTTTCTCCATTACGAGTTGTCGCCCGATTATATGCGAAATAGCCCTTTCTTACAATATTGTCCTTGGTGGAATCTGTCGCGACTTGTTTAGGCGTCTGAAAATATTTGTTATTACTAATACCTTGAGACAATTTAATTTCTCCATTGGTATTTCGTTCATTCACCGGCTCGATATAATCGCCCAGTCGTTTATAACCGTTTTTCTGATTCTGACTATGCGGCATTTGTATATTCCTCAAATAATTTTGTTGATTTTTGCTCGATGCACCACGAATCTTGATATGTGCAAATTTTGCACATATGATAAACAACCAAACACAGACTGGTTGTCGCAAATTTTGCGGCAACCACTTTATTCTTCAAGGCCATACCCCAACCCCTTAAACAAGTTCGACAATTCCCGTTTGCTCTCTTCTTCCTGCCGGAGCAGTTCGCGCATCTCAGCTTGCAGTTGTTTCATTTTAGAATCGAAGTCGATGCCTTCGTCGCGGTTTTTGAACTCGATATATTTGCTGGGCACGAGCGACCAGCCTTTTGCTTCGATTTCTTCCAACGTGGCGGAATAGCAGTATTCGGGCACGTTGTGGTAAGTAAGTTCGTGGCCTTCACGCTGCCAGTTGTGGAAGTTGTCGGCTATCTGCGCAATCTGTTCCCCGGAAAACTGGATATATTTCTTCTCGAAAGGTTCGCCCCATTGACGCAGGTCGATGAAAAGCACTTCGTTCTCTCGGTTACGATATTTCACCAACTCGCCGTTTTGCTCCACAGTGCGGGCTTTGCGGTTGCCTGCCAATATCCAAAGCGTGACGCTGATATCCGTGGAGTAGAACATATTGCGCGGCAGGATCACAATGGCTTCCACCAGATGGTTCTTCAGCAGCTGGCGGCGTATATTCAGTTCCGTGCCGTCGCCGCTCAGCGCACCGTTGGCAAGAAGAAAACCGGCCATGCCGTTGGCAGACAACTTGGAAACGATGTTCAGAATCCAGCCATAGTTGGCATTGCTCGTCGGAGGCACGTCATAACCCTGCCAGCGTGGGTCGTTGGTCAGCTCATTTTCCGCACGCCAATCTTTCTGATTAAATGGCGGATTGGCCATGATGAAATCAGCCTTCAAGTCTTTATGCCGGTCATCGTGGAACGTATCGGCTGCACGTTCGCCTAGGTTGCAGGCAATGCCTCGGATGGCAAGATTCATCTTGGCCAGTTTATACGTGGTGTTGGTATATTCTTGCCCATATACGGAAACATCTTTCCTGTTGCCGTGATGCGCTTCGATGAACTTCATGCTCTGCACGAACATTCCACCCGAACCGCAACAAGGGTCGTAAATCTTGCCTCGATAGGGCTGTATCATCTCCGCAATGAGGTTGACTATCGTCTTAGGTGTATAATATTCGCCTTTTCCCTTGCCTTCTGCTATCGCAAACTTGCCTAAGAAGTATTCATAGACGCGCCCTATCAAATCGTGTTCCTTGTCTTTCTGTGTATCTATACTGCCGATTACGTCCAACAGGCTTGCCAATTTGGTACGGTCAAGCCCCAATCCGGAATAATAATTGCTCGGTAGAGCTCCTTTCAGTGTCGGGTTGTCTTTCTCTACCTGCGCCAAAGCCGCATCAATCTTGATAGCGATATCGTTCTGCTTGGCGTTCTCCATCAGGTAATCCCAACGGCTGATCTCATTCAAATAAAAGACATTCTTGGCATTGTAGAACACCGGTTGGTTCACAAACGCTTCTTTATGGTCGGCTATCAGTTCATTGCGCCGCTCCACAAAACGGTCGTAGGCGTATTTTAGGAATATCAAGCTCAATACTACATGTTTGTATTCCGACGGTTCTACCGATCCACGCAATTTATTGGCAGATTCCCAAAGGGTTTCTTCTATGCTCTTTTCTTTCTGTTGCTTTTTTGCCATGACTTTATTCTTCTATTCCGTTGTTAATCAATCTTCTCGCATCCACATTCAATATGGCTGCTATTTTCATCAGCATTTCCAATGAGGGTTGGGTCGCATTGGAACACCAACGTGAAACGGTCGCTTCGTTCTTTCCTAACTGTTCAGCCAGCCATTCCCGGTTTTCCCTTGTTCTACCAACACTATTTTTAGTCGGTTTATCTTTTCTTATGCAATAATAGATTGATGTTATTTACAAAGGTAATGATTAATTATAGGAGGCTGTAAGAAGTAAGCTACAATCTTCTTCTACAACTGCATTTTTGTGTCATATTCTTTAATGAGGAGGTCATATCAATCTCCCTATTGTCAGTCTAACGGTCCTGACACACTCATCCGTCGCTCGCCGAACATACGGACGATGCGATCGAGAGCACTCCTATACACAACTTTTGTGATTTTCTCTCAACTGCCTAATTATAAATTTTGATTGCATTAATACTTTGAATTTCGAAGTTTTTTATAGATTTTCAGTAACTTTGCTTTTATAAAATCTTGATTAAGATTTCCCTTAACACAATTGATTTAATCCGTTCTCCCAAAATACCAATTCCCTAACCAATAAACCACATTCACACCGGCGTATGAAAAAAGTAAATGTGTTCATAGCATCCTCGGCCGAACTCGATGAAGACAAATCGCAATTGGATTTGTTCTTTTCCGAAAAGAATAAAATTTATGAAAAACGCGACATCCTGTTTGTGCAAAAGACTTGGAAAGACTTTGAGAGTTCGTTGCATCGGAAATTTCTGCAAGAACGATATGACGACTACATTCGCCAATGCGACATAGTGATATTCCTATTCCACACGCGACTGGGAAAATACACGCTACATGAACTCGATATAGCAAATGAGAAGTTCAAAAATAGCAAATCGGGACGGCCGCGTATATTTATATTCTATAAAGACACGCCAAACCAAGCCTCTGAACTGGTTAACTTCAAAAATTTTTCAGAACGCACCTACGGGCACTTCTGCGACACATACAGTGATTATCCCGAATTACTACAAAAAATGGAGAAACAATTGCAACTGTTGGAAAACAACGGTTACATAAAACCCGACCATTTTAATCCTCGCAAAGCCACAAAATATGCAATTTTCTACATACTGCTGCCACTACTAATATTGGCAACAGCTTTTGCAGCCTTACATTATTACAGCGACTTCGACATGACGGTACGCGTAGAAGAGGATGCCTCACGCACCATTCCTAACATGCCATTTGAGCAAGGAACGCTCGAAGTTCAATATGGTAGTGGCAAAGTATTGTCGTTCCCTATAGACAACCGACACCTCGAAGCTACAGTCAGAGGCATACATTCGAAATATCGAGGCGAAAATGCCCACATACGTTTCACAGCCGATGGCTACACCACTATCGATACACTGATGCCAATGAGTAGAGATTGTCTGCGGCTTCCCATTTACCGTAACGACGACTTGAAGTTGATATTCGGCTCTGTGACTGATGAAACAGGGAAACCGATTGCCGGAGTCTGTATCTCGGTTCAAGGAATTACCGTACAAAGCAACGATACAGGCAGTTTCAGCATCGAAATTCCACGAGAAAAGCAAGCCGGAGAACAACAGCTCTCAGCATTCAAGCAGGGTTACCAACGTTGGATTTTCACTGCCCCTGTAATACCCAACATACCTTGGAATATCGTATTGAAATCAGACAAATAACAATGAAAAGAATCTGTTATACGATATTTATGATACTTGCATTGATGCCGATGCAGGCACAAGTGCGACAACATGGGAAGGTAACACTGCAAAATTCAGGACATCAGCCTCTGCCCGACGTACAAATTCGCGCCTTAGGTGCCATACCAGCCACCAGCGATGCTGCCGGCAACTTCGACCTACATTTCAGTAAGGCTCGTCCCGGACAGATGTTATTGATTGAAGATATTTATAAAGAAGGTTACGAACTTGTCAATGAGGTTGCTTTAAAGCAATGGACCGTATCGCCATCGCGACAACTACCTGTTGTAATGTGCCGAAAAGGCACATTGGCTGCCGTACAAGAAAAATATTATGAAATAGGAAAAAGCCACAACATGGCACGATATGCCGAAGCCTGCAAGCAACTGGATGAGCAACTTGAACAAAACGCCATTACTGCCGCGCAATACAACGCAAGGCTGGATGAACTGTCGAATGCATATTTTAAAACGATGGAACAGCTCGAATCTTACGCCTATGCATTGGCATGTTACAATCGTGACGACCTTGACAAAATGAGTATCGAGGCTCTTGCTTTGGTGGAACAGGGCAAAATAGATGAAGCCCTTGACAGATACAAGAATGCAAATCTCGACAAACTGTTACGCGGACTTGACTTCTGGCAAGAGCAAGAAAGAAAAGAGATGGAAGCAATGATACCTTCATTAAAACTGAATGCCGACATCTGCAATTTTGCCGGAGGCATAGAAAACATACAAAAAGCACGAGACATATATGAAGCCATAGCTCTCAGCGACACCACAAATGCAACTTACGCATCAGAATTTGCTTCGTTTCTATCCGAAAACACCGCTGAACTGGAAGAGGCTCGACAATGGCTGGAGATTGCCGCAAGGCATACAACCGACAGCTTGCTCTTGGCCGAATTATACTCCGGAATATGTATGCTTGACACCTATATCCACAATGGCATTAATGACAACACATCAAGCTATATACAAAAGGCCTTTACAATTTATAAAGAATTGGATGCACAAGAGGCTTATAACGAAGATGCTTACTTCAATATGTCATACACAGCCTTTGCCATTACTGAATTGAAATATTGGATGGCTTTGAACAATATCGAGAATGCACTCTTCTCTATGTTGGAAAGAGTCGACCATGCCAATAAGGCACTCGAATTGCAACCCGAGAAATATGCATATCCATACTTGTTGTATATGATAGAACTGGGCGGCATTGGTCATGAATTTTCCTTAGAACTTGAATTAAGAACAGATGAAAACTTGCAACTCATCACCGACCTGTTTAAAGCTGCAATAAATCTATCAAAGATTGTCGATAAAAAATTAAAAATAAAGACCGCTCAATGGGTGGCATCCGGCTACCAAGCATTAGCAGCCGCATATTCCAATTGGGGATATACTAAAAAAAGCGACCTCTATGCTGATTCATGCCAAATGATTATCGAAAATAATATGGAACTAAATCCCGTATTGTTCTTGAAACTCAAAGCCGAAAATATGCTGTTTCAAGGACAAAACCTTTTAATGAATGGTAATATTGATGCCGCAACAGAGGTGCTTACCAACGCATACCAAATTGCCATAAATGCCCCGTACGCCAATAACCTCGCCTTACAGATACTCAACACACTATCGAATGCCATGAGCATATACCCACAACTCCATAATATGAAACAAGATTAACCAATAATAACCTCGCTATGGCAAGACCGGCAATCTACTCCACCATCCTGCTCATAATGCTTTTCCTCGCACCTCAGTCATACGGACAGGTACGACAGAAAGGCATCGTACTGATTCAAAACTCCAACAAGCAACCTCTATCGCAAGTTTCAATATTGGTGTCGGGAGCCGTGCCAACAGTATCCGACAGTTACGGACTGTTTGATTTACACTTTGCAACAAGGAAAGAAGGCGATGCCGTACGTACAATCAACATCGAAAAATCCGGATTCGAACTTGTAAATGCCAAAGATGTCGAATTATGGAACATTTCAGCAACCGATACTTTCATCATCGTGATGTGTCCAAAAGGCAAATTGGCAGAAAGCCGCAGGAAATATTACAAACTCGGTGAAGACCGGTACTATCAACTATACCATGAAAAGCTATCCGAGCTGAACCGAGCCATGGAAGAACACAAATTGCAAGAAGCCGAATACAACACCCGATTGGATGAAGCCAACATGCAACTGCAGCGCGCAATGGAACGCTTGGATGAATTTTGTGACAAATTTGCACGTATCAACCGCGACATGCTGAACGATTTAGACCGGCTTGCATTGGAACGTTTGGACGAGGGTGACATAGATGGAGCAATACAAGTATATGAAGAAGCTCAATTGTTAGAAACTTTCAACAAGAAAAGGTTGTTACGCGACTCTGTCAATATGCGAAAAATTCATGTCGCAAATAAAATAAAGGAGGAAATACAATTGCTCGAAAAGGATAGTACAGAACAATCATCGGCACGCCGCGACAGCTTGCAACAAATCTTAAGAAAACATAACTGACGCACAGCCACCATGCCCACCCTATTCCATAAAACATTGAACTTAACCTTTCGTTACACCTACAACACTCGACACTAAACATTTTTTAAAGACATCTTTTATTGTTTTCCGACACCGAAGCACTACCTTTGCAAATTAATAGGCACTAAAGCAAAATATGACAGAAAAAAATCAATTATTGGATTACATCATTGAGGGTATTCAAGAACGAAAAGGCAAAAAAATAACATTGGTGGATTTGAGCAATATCGAAAATGTTGCAACCCAAAGTTTCATAATTTGCCAAGGCACTTCTACGATGCACGTTTCTTCAATTGCCGACAGCATAAGGGAATATGTACAGGGGAAAATACACGTCAAGCCGTTCAATTACGACGGCTATGACAATGCGCAGTGGATAGTAATCGACTATGGCACGATTTATGTGCATGTATTCTTACCCGAATACAGAAATCGTTATAACCTTGAACAGCTATGGAGCGACGGAATCATAACCGACATCCCCGATTTGGATTAAACACACATATTTAGCACCTGAACCTTATGAATAATAAACCAAACAACGAGCCACCTCGAATAAAAATGCCTAAATTCAATATATTTTGGCTATACGCCATCATATTGGCAGTTTTGATAGGATTGTATTTGTTCAACAACGATTCTTATAAATATAATAAAGAGGTAACTTGGACCCAATTTGAGAATTACGTACAAAAGGGCGGTGTCAGCGACATCGTTGTCATCACCAACAAGGGCATCGCTGAGGGAATACTCACCGACGAAATGGCTCAAACAGAGTTTTCCTCTTATGATAAGTCTGCGTCATCAAAAGCCCGTATCACCACCCAATTCCCATCGACCGATGCATTACAGTCCAAAATCGACAAGTGGTCGGAAGATGGCGTGTTTAAAGGCAACGTAAAATATGAAAAAGGCAGCGACTTCAGCGGTATTTTGTGGAGTCTATGGCCTATCTTGCTACTTGTTGCCATCTGGTATATTTTCATGAGGCGCATGTCGGGAAGTGCCGGCGGTGCCGGGGGCGGTGTGTTCAACGTTGGGAAATCAAAAGCCAAACTATTCGATAAGGACAACAGCGTAAAAGTTACTTTCAACGATGTCGCCGGCTTGCAAGAAGCCAAAACCGAAGTAGCCGAAATCGTTGACTTCCTGAGAACTCCGCAAAAATATACCGAACTTGGTGGGAAAATACCCAAAGGAGCCTTGCTCGTCGGTCCTCCGGGAACAGGTAAGACACTGTTGGCAAAAGCCGTTGCAGGCGAAGCAAATGTGCCTTTCTTCTCCATGTCGGGCTCCGACTTTGTAGAGATGTTTGTCGGCGTAGGTGCTTCTCGTGTACGCGACTTGTTCCGCCAAGCCAAAGAAAAAGCCCCTTGCATCGTATTCATAGATGAAATCGATGCCGTCGGACGGGCTCGTGGCAAAAATCCAAACATGGGAGCCAACGATGAGCGAGAGAATACACTAAATCAGTTACTTACCGAAATGGACGGCTTCGGTACGAATAGCGGAGTCATAATCCTTGCCGCAACCAACCGGGCCGACATTCTAGACAAGGCTCTGATGCGTGCCGGTCGCTTCGACCGCCAAATATATGTGGATCTCCCCGACCTTAACGGACGAAAAGAGATTTTCAAAGTACACTTGAAAAATATCAAAAAAGATGATAGTGTAGATATCGACCTGCTTGCACGTCAAACACCGGGATTCTCCGGTGCCGACATTGCCAACGTATGTAACGAAGCTGCTCTGATTGCTGCTCGCCGGAAGAATAATTGCGTGCAAAAACAAGACTTCATGGATGCCGTTGACCGGATAGTGGGCGGACTCGAAAAGAAATCGGTAATAACCACCGAAGAGGAACGCCGCTCGATAGCCATACATGAGGCTGGACACGCCACCATCAGTTGGCACTTGCAATATGCCAACCCATTGGTCAAAGTCACAATTGTGCCACGCGGCAAGGCTCTCGGTGCAGCCTGGTACTTGCCAGAAGAACGACAAATAAGCACATACGAAGCTATGCTCGATGAAATGTGTGCAACATTGGGCGGACGTGCCGCTGAAGAATTATTCCTTGGACATATTTCTTCGGGAGCTGCCAACGACCTTGAACGCATTACCAAACAGGCCTATGCCATGGTAGCATACTTCGGAATGAGTGAGAAACTGCCCAATATAAGCTACTATGATTCTACCGGTCAATCCTATGGATTTACCAAGCCTTATAGCGAAGAACGTGCCAATGTCATCGACAGCGAGGTATCAAGAATCATAGCCGAACAGTATGACCGAGCCAAACAATTATTGAGAAAATATGCCGATGGGCATGGCCGGCTCGCCGACATGCTACTTTCAAGAGAAGTGATATACACCGACGACGTTGAACAGATTTTCGGCAAGCGTCCTTGGGTGTCACGTACAGATGAAATATTGAAAATCAACGAGGAAATAGAGGCAAAACGCAAAAATGATGAAGAACAAAAGGCTTCAGAAGAAGCCAAGATCAGCTCAAACGACAACAAAGATGCCGATGTACAAAAGCAAGACAAACCGGCAACCTCTACACCACCACCATTTTCCAAGTAATTAGCCTCCTCGTTATTTACAGAAATAAATTCAGCCAAATATGCCGTCTTTGTTACGATGCATGTTTGGCTGTTTTTCTATGCATACTCTATGTGATTTCAGTGGATTGCCATTGTTCCCTACACAAGACAACGAGAGCTCATCCATGACACTTCTTGTTAATAAATTTACAAGAAAAAGTGTTTTGCCAATAGGAAGGATTTAGTAATTTTACAGACGAAATACATACGTATCCACACATGCAACCATTCGTCCATCTTCACGTACATTCACAATATTCTGTCCTCGATGGACAAGCTTCAATCAAGGCTCTTGTTGACAAGGCCATTGCCGACGGTATGAAAGGGATAGCCCTTACCGACCATGGCAATATGTTTGGCATCAAGGAATTTTATAATTATTGCACTTCGGTAAATTCGGCTACCAATAAGGAAATTAAGGCTCTAAAAAAACAACTTGCCGAAACCGAATCTGCCGATTCCACAACCAGAGATGAGCTGAAAAATAAAATAACTGAAGCCCAAAACAAGTTATTCAAACCAATATTCGGTTGTGAAATGTATGTAGCCGACAGGACAATGCAAGATCGCACATCAAAGCACGATACAGGTCGCCACTTGATTGTACTTGCCAAAAACCTTAAGGGTTACCACAATTTGGTAAAACTCGTGTCAAAAGCATGGACCGATGGCTTCTACTCCCATCCCCGTACCGACAAGGCAAGCCTTGAAAAATATCACGAAGGGCTGATGGTATGTTCCGCCTGTCTCGGTGGGGAAATTCCTCGCCTGATAATTAACGGGCAAATCGATGAGGCGAGAGAATCGGCCAAGTGGTTCAAGAGTATATTCGGTGATGACTATTACCTTGAATTGCAACGCCACAAAGCCACAGTAGCACGTGCCAATCATGAAACATATCCCCTTCAGCAAGAGGTAAATGCAGTACTGAAGCAATTTTCCGAAGAACTCGGCATTAAACTTGTGTGTACCAACGACGTGCACTTTGTCAATGAAACAGATGCCGAAGCACATGACCGATTAATTTGCGTATCGACGGGAAAATACCTGAACGACCCCAAGCGTATGCTATACTCAAAACAAGAGTGGATGAAAACGCAAGAGGAAATGAACGAAATTTTTAGCGATGTTCCCGAAGCTCTAAGCAACACTCTTGAACTTCTCGATAAAACCGAATTCTATTCAATCGACCACGACCCTATACTTCCAAATTTCCCCTTACCTGATGGCTTTACCGACAACAACGATTATCTGCGTCATCTCGTATATGAAGGTGCTAACCGATTGTGGAAAAACGAACTCGATGAAGAACACCGTGAACGCATCGACTTTGAGCTTGAGACAATCAAAAACATGGGATTCCCGGGCTACTTCCTCATCGTACAAGATTTCATAAAAGCGGCACGTGAAATGGGTGTTGCTGTGGGTCCCGGACGAGGATCTGCCGCAGGGTCGGCTGTGGCATATTGCCTTGGAATAACACAAATCGACCCAATCAAATATGACTTGCTGTTTGAGCGATTCCTTAATCCCGACCGCATCTCCCTACCCGATATAGACATCGACTTCGATGACGATGGCCGTGCCAAAGTCTTGAAATATGTCACTGAAAAATATGGAGCCGAGAAAGTGGCACATATCATCACCTATGGTACAATGGCTGCAAAAATGGCCATAAAAGATGTTGCCAGAGTGGAGGAATTACCACTTCCCGAAAGCGACCGGCTTGCCAAGTTTATACCAAGCCGTCCGAATGATATGCCCGAAGATGAAAAAGGCAAAAAATACAAAATAACAATAAAGAATTGCCTGAAATGTTTTCCTGAATTTCAAGCAGAACTCAACAGTCCCAATGCCACCATTGTCGAAACGATAAAATACGCTGAAGCCCTTGAAGGAAATGTGCGTAACACAGGTGTACATGCCTGTGGTGTAATCATAGGGCGTGATGACATTACCGACTGGGTACCAGTGAGTACGGCACCTGATAAAGATGGTAACAAAATGCTTGTAACACAATACGAAGGTAGCGTCATCGAATCGACAGGACTTATTAAAATGGATTTTCTCGGGTTGAAAACACTTTCGATAATAAAAGAAGCTGTTTCCAACATAAAGGAAACCCACGGTTTCGACATTGACATCGACAATATCGACATCAACGACCCGAAAACCTATAAATTGTATTGTGAAGGCCGTACCACAGGAACATTCCAATTTGAATCTGCCGGAATGCAAAAATATCTTATTGAATTGCAACCCAGTACATTCGAAGACTTAATTGCCATGAATGCCCTGTACCGTCCGGGTCCTATGGAATACATCCCCGACTTTATCAAGCGTAAGCGGGGGGAGAAACCTATCGAATATGACATTCCTGTAATGGAAAAATACTTAAAAGACACATACGGCATCACGGTATATCAAGAACAGGTGATGTTGTTATCCCGATTGCTTGCAGGTTTCACCCGTGGCGAATCGGACGTGCTGCGTAAGGCTATGGGTAAAAAACAAATTGACAAACTTAATTCGCTCAAGCCTAAATTTATCAATGGTGGCGTTGAACGAGGTTACAATCATGACGTTCTTGAAAAAATTTGGAAGGATTGGGAAAAATTTGCATCCTACGCTTTCAATAAAAGCCATGCTACATGCTACAGCTGGGTTGCATTCCAAACGGCATATCTAAAGGCTAACTACCCTTCCGAATACATGGCTGCCGTACTTAGTCGCAACCTGAACGACATTGACAAGCTAACCAAATTCATGGACGAATGCAAGTCGATGCGCATCGAAGTAAAAGGCCCTGACATCAACGAAAGTTATGTTTCGTTCAGTGCCAACAAAAAGGGCAATATTCGTTTCGGCCTTGGTGGCATTAAGAGCGTGGGTATCAATACTGTAAACGCAATAATTGAAGAACGTAAGACTAACGGACTATATAAGTCAATCTTCGATTTCGTTGAACGCGTAAACCTGTCCAACTGTAACCGCAAAACGATCGAAGCTCTTGCCCTTTCGGGAGCATTCGACTGTTTTGGCGACATTCAACGTGAAGCATTTTTTGAAAAAAACGGCAAAGGCGAAACATTCTCGGAAATACTGATACGATATGGACAAAAATTCCAAGCCGACAAACAATCTCAAGTCACTTCACTTTTTGGCGGTGATGAAGTTATTGAAACCATGCGCCCCATGATACCAAAAGCTCAAGAATGGCCAAACATAATGAAACTCGAAAAAGAGCGCGAATTGGTAGGAATGTATCTGTCAGCCCACCCCCTTGACCCATTTTTCGTGGAAATAGAATATGGATGCAATACACGCATTAAAGATCTGAAAGAAAAATCAGATATGCTTGATAAGGAGCTATCGTTCGGCGGTATTGTGGTGGGGTATGAAGTAAAGCCTTCAAAGCATGGTTCCAACTATGGCATCTTGAAGATGGAAGACTATTCGGGTTCTACCGAATTTTTTCTGTTCGGGAATAATTTTATCAACTTTGGCAAATACGGTGTGGTAGGCACACCCATCATGGTGCGTGGAGCCTACCAGAAAAACAAATACAATGGCCGTGTCGATTTCAACATATCATCGATTGAGTTGCTCGAAAACGTGAAAGGCAAATTGCTTAAAAGCATAACCCTGAAATTGCCCGAGACTATAATAAACACGACATTGGTCAACACGCTCAAGTCGTTCATGACACAATCGACCGAGAACCGCAGTGACCTGTATTTTGTCATTCTCGATGAGAAGAATCACCGCAATGTGCAACTTCTGTCGCGTTTCAAAATACCCATCACACGAAAACTCATCAACGAACTTAATTCAGAAGAAATTTCATTCACAATCAATTAATCATATAAATCATTTTAACTATGGCATTTGTTTTTACTGACGATAACACTGCCCAAGAAATAGCATCGGGCAAGCCTGTAGTTATCGACTTTTGGGCAACGTGGTGCGTACCGTGCCGGCGTGTAACTCCTATCATTGAAGAATTAGCCTCCGAATATGAAGGCCGCGTACTTATCGGAAAGTATAATGTAGAAGATGGCAATGAAATCGCAACAGAGTATGGAATACGCAACATTCCCACGTTGCTTTTCTTTAAGGACGGCAAGCAAGTAGGCGAACGCATGGTGGGTGCACAACCAAAATCCGAAATTGAAGCTCGCATTAAAGAATTGCTTTGACCTTAAAAGATGAGGATTTAAAGAAGGGTATTTCCCAACTAAAAACATTTGAAAGAACAAATCTGTTCCATTAATATGTGGATGGATTTGTTCTTCCTTTTTTCACGTGGCAACTCCACACAAAACACGTGATGCCGGCAGGCTATCTACTATCGTGTACGGCGGTAAGCAACAGGCGACATTCCCGTAGCTTTCTTGAAAAACTTACCGAGACTCGACTGGTCGCAAAAATTAAAATCGTAAGCTATGCGTTGCACCGAGTTTCCCGACATGAGCAACTCTCTTTTAATCATGGTTACTATAAATCGTGTAATTACCTCTTTTGCCGTTATTTGAGTTTTCCGGCGCGAAATTTCGTTAAGATATTTAGGCGTAATGTGCAATTTATCAGCATAAAATGCTACATCGTGATGAACGCGACAATTTTCTTTAATTAATTGCAAGAATTGGCGCAAATAGTTGTCAGCCGATGAATAAGTGGCATTGCGCGGAGCTGTTTGAGACATAATCCTTGAGCATATATCATAAATGATAATATATATGTTCTGTATCATTCCACACACGAAGTCCTTTTTGTGTGCCGATAATGGTAATTGAGCAAATATGCTCAAATTCTCAATCATATTTGTCAATAACTTCATTTCCCGATGATCGCTAATCACAAAACACGGCTCACGATAAATAACATTGAACATCTCAGTTTCAAGACCTATCGATGATGACAATGAGGTTTCAGTAGAAGTCATCAACACAATTGCCGAAAAATTATTCAAGACCGAATGGATTTTGACAACCGCCGATGATGGAATCATTAAACATGTATCGGCCTTCAACGTATATTTGACGGCGTTCACCTCAACTTCAGCTTCACCATCAGTACAAAGTGACAATATGCCATGATCAACTACCATCTCCTGCTTTGTCAGCTCATCATCCGAAGTACTCGTAAAAACAGCATAACCATAGTCTGAAATTGATTGTTCGATGTTTAAGTTATTCATTGGTCTGATTTGTATTATTATTTGTCGCAAATGTAACCATTTTTCGTATAATCACAATATTCACTCTCCCATATAGCCACACCCATGCGAACAATAATACTTAATTAAACTTAAGAACGCACTTAAACGACCTCCGACCCGACAATTAGATGTCATGCCCAACGTTTGTATAAATACGAAACTGTTTCTAAATTTGCATGTAAGAAATCTTAACTAAAATGGCTTCAAAACTTTGGGAAAAAAATATACAGGTTGACCACAACGTAGAAAAATACACTGTAGGACGCGACCGTGAAATGGACTTGTACCTTGCTCCGTATGATGTTCTCGGCTCAATAGCGCATATCACAATGTTACAAAGCATCGGACTGCTTACAGCCGATGAACTCAGCACTCTGACCGGCGAGTTGCGCCAAATATATAACGAAATCCAACAAGGAAACTTCTCCATTGAAGAAGGCGTAGAAGACATACATTCACAAGTGGAACTGATGCTGACGCGCCGCCTTGGCGACCTTGGCAAAAAAATACATTCAGGGCGTTCTCGCAACGACCAAGTACTTGTTGATCTGCGACTATTCATCCGCAGCAGAATCGAAGATGTGGTGACGGCAATGACCTGCCTGTTCAAAACATTGCAAGAACAATCAGAACGCTACAAAGATGTATTAATGCCCGGATACACCCACCTGCAAGTAGCTATGCCATCATCGTTCGGGCTATGGTTTGGAGCCTACGCCGAATCGCTTGTCGATGACCTCACTCTTATGCGGGCGGCTTATGATATCACTAATCGCAATCCACTTGGTTCGGCAGCCGGTTACGGTTCTTCGTTTCCTCTCGACCGCAATCTGACCACACTACTTCTTGGTTTTGCCTCGATGGACTATAACGTGGTATATGCTCAAATGGGACGAGGAAAGACCGAACGCATAGTAGCTCAAGCCATTGCCGGCGTAGCAGCAACCATCTCAAAACTTGCTTTTGATGCCTGTATGTTCAACTCACAGAACTTTGGATTCCTGCGTCTTGCTGATGAGTTCACAACAGGATCATCAATAATGCCGCACAAGAAAAATCCCGACGTGTTTGAACTCACCCGTGCCAAATGCAATCGGCTACAGGCATTGCCAAACGAGATAACACTAATCACCAACAATCTACCTTCGGGTTACTTCCGCGACTTGCAACTCATAAAGGAAAGTTTCTTACCTGCATTCGACGAAATCATCGAAATATTAAACATGGTAAACGCCATGGTCAAACAAATAAAAGTAAACAAGCATATACTCGATGACAGCCGCTATGACCTCATGTTCTCGGTCGAAGAAGTGAACAGGTTGACACAAAGCGGTATGCCATTCCGCGATGCTTACAAAACAGTTGGCCTTGACATAGAGGCAGGAAATTTCAAACCAATAAAAAATGTCGCACACACCCATGCAGGGACGATTGGCAATCTGTGCAACAGCGAAATCAAATCGCTGTATTGCACAGAACTCGAACGATTCGACTTCGATACATTCCATCAAGCCTATAATAAATTATTACAAAAATCATGAACTGTAAAACCACTTATACAGCCAACCCCGATCGATACGCAGAGGGTATGATGGCCTATCGCCAATGTGGCGAATCCGGTATAAAACTTCCGGAAATCTCACTCGGACTATGGTGGCACTTTGGCGGAATAAACGTTTATGAGGATGCCCGTAAAAAGGTTTTGTACTCTTTCGACCAAGGCATCACTTGCTTCGATTTAGCAAACAATTATGGTCCTCCATACGGCACAGCTGAAGAAACTTTCGGGAAAATATTCGATGAAGATCTTCGCCATCATCGCCATGAAATAATTGTCACCACCAAAGCGGGCTACGATATGTGGCCTGGTCCATACGGAGAAGGATCGTCGCGCAAGATGCTCATGACTAGCCTCAACGAGTCGCTGCAACGCATGAGGCTTGAGTATGTTGACATCTTTTATTCCCACCGTTACGATGGCTTTACTCCAATCGAGGAAACGATGCAGGCTCTTATCGACATTGTGCATAGTGGCAAAGCACTTTACGTGGGTTTGTCGAATTATCCGACCGACAAATTGACTTCTGCCGTGGAATATCTCACAGCTCAACATGTTCGACCTTTAATCTATCAAGGTAAATACAATATGCTCGTTCGCGACATGGAAGAACGGCACATCGATATGCTCTCAAAGTTCGGCATCGGCATCACGGCATTCTCACCACTTGCCGAAGGTCTTCTTTCCGACAAATACCTGTCGGGTATCCCCTGCGACAGTCGAGCGGCACTTCAACATCACCTCAGCCCCGACTCAATCACCCCTGCACTACTTGCCAAAGTAGCAGCACTTAATTCCATAGCCGCACAGCGAGGGCAGTCGTTGGCGCAGATGGCCATAGCATGGCTCTTATCTAAACCGGCGATAACATCGGTAATCATCGGGCCACGTACAATTGCTCAATTGGGTAACAGCATCGAAGCAATACGCAACACTCATTTCTCTGATGAAGAATTAATCGAAATAAACCATATACTCTCTGCACAATAATGCGATACACAATAATAACGATTTCGATGGCAGCGGTATTGCTACTTGCCGGATGCAACAAATTAAATGACAGCCGCATACCATCCTATCCAGTACGCATAGAATTCAATTCGCAAGTGTGGTTACTGTATGGTGTACAAGCAATCGGAGATTATAGAATTTTCGACCGTAGCTCAAACATCCCTTCCGGATTCTTCAACTATGATCCCGATGCCTATACTGGATACGGTGGTGTCTTGCTCGTATCGGGATATAATTTTGAAAGCAACGATTACACCCCACTTGCATATGACAGAGCCTGTCCTTACGAAGTCAACCGTAACACAGGACTACTGCAATATGACGTGGATAACAACGAAGCCTACTGCTCCAATTGCGGCTCACGATTTGATGTTATCATGGGAGCAGGCACCCCGCTTTCAGGGCCGGCGGCAGAACATAACTATGGTCTGCGACGATACACTGTGCGCTCCCTGTCCTCGGGAGGATATATCATTACCAATAACTAACAAAAGAGCGTGTGGTTTCCCACACGCTCAAGGCTTCGCAACCTGAAAGCACATACTAACCCTTACATGGTGAACTTTGTCGCCTTCTCTTTTCCGTCAATCGTACTTATTTTCAATATATAAATACCCTTGGCGAAGTCACCGACAGGCATTGTTCCATTTTCTATCACAGAGGTCGATAACTTACGACCGTTAAGGTCATATATGTCGCCCTTCACAGCGTTATCGATACCATTGACATAAAGCATCCCGCCACTCAACGAGCAAGTAAGTTTCCCGTCACCAGCCACTGTGGCCGACACTGACTGAACACTACTATATATCTCGCCAAACGACAGACAACTGATACGTATGCTGCTCGGTTGGTAAGGCGACCCATCGGCAATGCGTATCCGTTGTTTTCCTGCTGTTAACGTTAGCGAAAAACTAACGTTTGCATATCCATCAGTTGGCAACTCAAATGTCGAAGCCTCGCACAATGTTGACAATATTTCTCCGTCCTCGTTTACACTATAAATGGTTATTGCCGGATTAAAACGCCCTTGTTCATATCCGTCGTCCGACACACGCAGTGTCAATGTGTATTCCCCTGCCTGTGGTATATCGAATTGGTAGTCAGCATACGCCCCATACACAAACCGTGTAATGTCAAGCTGTCCCATGTCAGAGCTGTCATCCGACGAGCCAAGCATCAACGAAGATGAAGATATAGAAGATATATATTCCGACGCAGGAACTATTTCATTTATATCATGGAAAACCGTTTCATCGAAATCCGACATGTAAACATACACCATTCCCTGCTCCGACAATTCCCTATCCGTACCTAATGCAGGCTTGATCAAGCCGTTTGCCGGTGATGTAGTTGCCGAATTGTTGAGAATAAACCATGCATAACGATACACACGGTCACTTTTTTCGAGATATTCTAACTGCTGTATCATCGATGCAATCTGTTGTTCGGCCGTACAAGTAGCACTGCCGTCACCATACATGCAAAATTCTGTCAACCATATAGGCTTACCGTATGCTTCATAAAAACTGTCAACCATGAGTTGCATTCCCGATGTGCCACTCGAGTAACAGTGTATGGCAATATAGTCAAAGGCATCAAGTCCCACGAGGTCAACAAATTCGCTATACCAAGTGTACATTTCATATTCAGGGTATGTATCGGTATCCGGTGAATAGTTCACTGCAGGTCCAACAAGCTCAAGTCCAAGTTCATCGGCAAGAGCTTTCACTTCTGGCCATGCGGCGGCAGCCGCGGCCGGAGTCATATTGGCCTGAGCCACGAAATTAGGCTCATTAAAGCCCAGCAAATATTTGGTTTCAGGATGGTTATTACACCATTCGCGTATGGCATCGGCATTATAACTGGCATTCCAACACATCGGTATAAACTCTATTACCTCATCGCTTTCGTTTACGATGTCTTCAAAACCAGAATTAGGAGTGTTGCCCCAATTATAATACCAACTAACCCCGGGAGCAATTATGTCATACTCCGACTGCAAAAATATGCCACTACCGCTCTTGCTCACTCCGCGTTTGAAACTCTTGGCGGCGGTAGCATCGAGTGTCACGGCACACAATGCAACCAACGTCAACAAACTAAAAAACACCTTCCTTTGCATAAATATCTGATTTTTATTCTGTTACCATAAATTTGACAGATACACCGCTCTCACTGTCACCGGCTACCCACAATTCAAACTCTCCAGGCTCCACAATCTTATTGGTCGGTGAAGTCCAAAACGCAAGTGCCGAAGCATCGAGTATGAATTTGACATCACGACTTTCTCCCGGTTGCAGATATATCTTTTCAAAACCCTTAAGTTCTTTTACGGGACGGATAAGCGAACCTACAAGATCGCGCACATAAAGCTGGACTGTTTCGGCGGCAGCAATGTTGCCTGTGTTTTTCACCTCGCACGACACTTCTATCATACCATTCTTGGGCATTGTCGTTGATGACAGCTTTATATCGCCATAAACAAATGTCGTGTATGACAACCCGAAACCAAACGGGAATGCAGCACCATCACCGGCATCAAGATAGAAACTCGTGCAACCGGTTGACGTTTGTCCCGCTTCGAGGGGTATGTCATCGATAAGCACCATGTCGGCAGCCGGCCGACCCGTGTTTTTATGATTGTAATACAACGGCTCCTGTCCTACCATATTGGGCATCGAAACGGGCAACTTACCCGATGGCACAGCCTTGCCCGACAACATATCCGCAACTGCAGGGCCTGCCATTGTTCCACCATGAAACATATACAACACGGCATCGGCAAGTTCAGTTTCGTATGCAACGGTCATCGGTCTGCCAGTCATGATTATCAACACCACAGGTTTGCCTGTTGCTTTCAAGGCTTCGAGCATCTTGGTTTGCGCACCGGGTAGTGATATGTCGGCACGGCAATGCGCCTCACCCGACAGTACAGCTTCCTCACCCCCAACCATCACTACCACATCGGCAGCGCGGGCAGCAGCTACGGCACGTGCTATTCCGGCCTCATTTTTGTCGCGACTGTAATCAAGTCCCGCTGTATATACTATTGAATTCTTGCCATATGCTTCGGTCAATGCTTCAAGCGGAGTGATGCAATGTTCTTTTTCAAGGTCGAAGCACCATGTACCTGCCTGATTGTGCTTGTCGTTGGCCATAGGACCTACAAGTGCAATCTTTTTTACATTGTCTTTCAACGGCAATACGCCATTATTTTTCAATAACACCGTGCTCTCTTCCACCATTTGCTCGGCAGCTTCAAGCGATTCCGGCGCATAGAAATTATTGGCCGTTGACATATCCACATAAGGGTTATCGAACAACCCAAGACGGAATTTGAGTCGCAACACATTGCGTACCATTTCATCTATCACGTCCATGCTCACCATACCGGCTTCCACAAGATCTTTCAGATGGTTGATATAGGCATAGCTCTCCATGTCCATGTCAACACCAGCCTTCGCCGCTTTCAAAGCGGCATCTTTCAAATCGGTACAGAAGCCATGCGGCACCATTTGCTGTATCGACCCCCAGTCACTAACAAGCACACCGTCATAGTCCCACTCATCGCGTAATATGTCGATATTCAAATAAGAATTGCCCGATGACGGGACTCCGTTTATATCATTGAACGAGCACATGAAAGTAGCTGACCCTGCTTTGACCGCCGCTTCAAATGGAGGCAGATACACATCGCGCATCAATAATTCAGGTATCCATGTAGTATTATAATCCTTTCCGGCCTCAGATGCTCCATAGCAAGCAAAGTGCTTGGTGCAGGCAGCCATCGTATTAGGCTGCGACATATCATCGGTCTGGTATCCCTTTATCATTGCCACAGCCATCACCGAAGACAGATATGTATCCTCACCAAACGACTCGGCAATACGTCCCCAGCGAGAATCACGTGACACATCCACCATTGGGGAGAAAGTCCATCTCACACCTACCGAAGAAGCCTCTTCTGCTGCAATCCTCGCCCCTTGCTCCACAAGCTGCGGATTCCACGAAGCGGCCTGCCCGAGCGGAATAGGGAAAATAGTTTTAAACCCATGTATCACATCGCGAGCAAACACAAGTGGAATGCCAAGACGCGAATTTTCGACTGCCTCGTGCTGCAACTTGTTTACTATTTCAGGATCGACCTCATTTAGAATCGACCCAACCTTGCCACTTCTCACAACTGACACCATCTCGTCGGAATAGCCCGTACCGGTCTGTTGATTAAGTTGCCCGATTTTTTCATCAAAGGTCATCTGTTGCAACAAAGCCTCGATTTTGCTTTCAGTTTCATTCTTAGGAGCAGAGCTGCATCCTACAAGGATAGCACCTGCACATAATAAGAAACCAAGTAAAAATTTTTTCTTCATGTTCCTGTGATTTATGTTAATGAAACAATCGTCTCAATTCGGCTAATTTGCCCGATTTGCCTATTTCCGGTTATTTATTTTCTTTTTTCTGATAAACTCTCACATAGTCCACAAGCATCTCTGCACTTCCATTGCCACTCAAAGCCGTAATTCCATCGGCAGAGTGTATATCGGGAAAATTCCCACCTACGGCAAGATTGAAAAGTATAAAATTATCCTTATGAAAATACTTCCACACATTATTAGCTCCATTTTCTGTAATATCGACAGAAATATAAGGCTTTGCCTTACCATCGACATACATTTCTATTTTATCACGAGTCCATAGCAGCGTGAACACGTGGTATTCGCCATCTTGAAGGCTGTAATCACTGGTATGTACGCCAACTGCCTGAATATGCTCAGTCGCCGATTCACCCCAGTGCATCGCACCATTAAACAAGCGGTCTTGCTTTCCGGCTGCAATGCCGTCGGCATGACCCATTTCAAGAATATCTATTTCACCGCATCTCGGCCAACCGTTTTCCTTTATGTCATTGCCCATCATCCAAAACGCAGGCCACAAGCCATTGGCAGTAAGCGGGAGTTTAATACGAGCCTCGACTATGCCATACGTAAACGCCACTTTGCCCTGAGTGTTTATGCGTCCAGAGGTAAAATCCTTGTTTTCACAGGATTGCACACGGGCTGTCAAGACAAGATTTCCATCACGCACTGCAACATTCTTCTCATCATCTGTATAATACTGCAATTCGGCATTGCCGCAACCCGAGCCGTTAACCTCTATGTTCCAATCGTCACGGTTCAGTCTGTCACCATTAAAATCATCTTCCCACACAAGCTCATAATCAGTCTTATCGGGATGTGCCGCTAAGGCCGTCATGCAAGATAAGATACATGACGGCACAAACAAGCACAATTTTATCCAATCCATTTTCCCCATACTATATTTGTTTTATTATTTAGGCTATTTCACCACAATCTTGGTAGTCGATGAACGTCCATCGGCAAGATTTGCCCTGACAATATAAATGCCGGCATTGATATTATCAACATTTACAGTTTGCCCATAACCTTCTGCCACTTTTGTCCCCGACATACTATACACTTCCACAATACCCTCTGCTGGTAATATGATTGTTCCGGCAGCATAACGTATATCGAATTTTTCCGTGGTAATCAATGCAACACCCGAGCTATTCATATCACCCGGATCAGCAAATGAGGTAGTTTCATCACTCGTTCCCTTCTGATATATTTTCACATAATTTACATACATGCTCTGCTGGTAGTTGTTATCTTCATTGAGAGCCGTAATGCCATCGATATCCCATATTCCTGTAAAATCACCTCCTATGGCAAGATTGAACAGTATGAAATTTTCCTTGTGGAAATAAGTTCCCGGTGTATATTCATCGGTCGATTCGGGAATTGTCATTTCAAAATATGGATCCACATCAGGATACTTGTCGAGATCGACATACATAGCAATTCTTTCTTCATTCCAAATGCAAGTATAGATATGAAATTCTCCATCTTGCAAACTGTAGTCATACGTGACAGCCCGTGAATAATTCGGATGATTTACAGAAGATGGCCCCCAATGACATGCGCCATTAAAATAACGGTCTTGCGTGCCTTGAGCTATCCCTGTAGAATTACCAAATTCCATAATATCAGTTTCTCCACATTGCGGCCACCCCACTTCGTCGTAGTCGTTGCCCATCATCCAAAACGCAGGCCACAATCCGTTGGCTGTCTGTGGCAATTTAATGGCAGCTTCCACCTTGCCATGCTTGAAAGCAATTTTCCCTTTCGAGTTGATACGCCCCGAGGTGCAGGTTTTGCCTGAGAACGATTCCTTTATGGCAGTAAGTATCAAGCATCCATTCCCTTCTCCATCATCGCCCAAGTGCACATTGCTATCATGATTGGTATAATACTGCAACTCGTTGTTACCGCCACCCGAGCCTGTAACCTCGATGTTCCATCGGTCGAGATTCAATTCTTCATCGTCAAACAAGTCTTGCCACACAAGCGTATAACCATCGGTTTCACCTGTACCCGTCTGTGGCTCGGCTGCCAATGCAGTTAATGACATGGCTAATGACAACGATGCAGTTATAAATTTCAAATTTTTCATATTCCGATTCTAAAAATAAAACCCTCTCCTACTTTCTCCCAAAATGAGAGGCTTTCAAAATTTCTTAACGGCTAAATGCCAACTTTTGGAAGCCTCCCCTTTCGGGGAGGTCGGAGAGGGATTTACTCACCAATTTTTATATTACTTCAGTACAACCTTCTTAACAACATTACCGGCCTTTACTACATATACACCGCTTGCCAAGTCTTCACAACCCACAACAGCAGTCTTGCCACTCTTGACGAGTTGACCAGAGATGTTATAGAGTTGGATGCCTGCATTGTTGTTGCCAAGTACTTGGATAGTCTTGTCGCTTACGATAACTTCTATGTCATCATTATTGACAGCAATGTTGCTAACCGAGCTACCTTCACTGGCGGGAGAGTAGAAATAAACACCATCGATGGCAAAGTTTACTCCAGCTACAGAACCCGCAAGGATAGCATAGACATTACCTACAAATGCACCTGCAGTGTACTCAAAATCAGGGCACAATTCTTTTAGTTGGGCAAAAGTAATATCGATGGCAATCCAATCGCCTTCGGTATCCAATGCTCCTACCAACGGATAAATTGTGCCGTCGTTTTCAAATGCAGTTGAGCCTACAGAAATAGTGGCAGCATTCCAACCGTAACCGTCATCAGCTTGACCGATGATGATACCAAGGCTCGATGGAACAGTTCCGCTACGCAAGCACATATGGAAATGAGAGTCATCACTTAATGCGCTAAAATCTGCTTCAGTTGAGATATATTGGCCACAACCTGACCAACCATCAGTAGGCGATACTACGAATGCAGTGTAACCATCATAGTTATCATCAACACCTGGCTCATATGTATCCCATGCTTCCAGACCTGACCATACATACATGAATATATTGGTGTCATCAACATTGTAGTTAAACACCTCCTTGCCCTCAGCTACCAATGCTTCCTGCACTGCTGTGTTCATTCCAAAAGCGTGATACACCTGGCCAACTTCGGTAGTGGTCGTAACACTTGTTTCATAGCTCACATACTGGGCATTGGCAACACTCATGCCACATGCTGCGATAGCAGCCAAAAGAGTCAATTTTTTCATAACATTTTGTTTTTAGATAATTGTTAATAATATTGTGTTGAAAGAGGAGCGCGACGCGCAGCATTGCTTTGCTCACGCTCCTTTATGTTTTGTAATCAATAACCCGGGTTTTGCTCCATTGCATTAAGGTTGATTTCCTCGGCAGGTATCGGGAAGAGTTCATGCTTGCCTTGTACAAACGAAGCCATCTCGGCACGTGCATCTTCCGACTCATTCGAACCATAACTGCCAACGTCCTTGTCCATCACTTCATAGGCTATACCCCAACGGCATAGGTCAAACCATCTGTGACCTTCCATTGCAAGTTCCACACGGCGCTCGTGACGGATTGCACTACGCAAGTCACTATAGCCATAGTTAGGATATTCTGCCATGCCTACTCTGGCACGTACTGTATTAAGCATTTCTTGAGCCGTAGCCGTATTGCCACCACCTTCAACGATGGCCTCAGCATACATCAGCATCACATCTGACAAACGAATCAGGCGATAGTTCAACGGACTGCGAGTAGCATGTGACAACGAAATATAGTTACCATCGTCGTCACGGTAAGCAGTTTTGGCATTGTGATACGAACTGCCGAGGTAGCTAATAGAAGCATCAGATTCTAAATCATCTTCCGAAGCCTCAATAATAGTCCACTCGCGACGTGGGTCACCATCTTCAAATTCATCATAGAGATTTTGTGTAGGATGATTGAAACCCCATCCTGCCATACTGCCGAGCGATGCACCGCGACTGCGAGTAAGAATGGTGGTAAATGTACCACGTGTAAAGCCAAAGCCTTCGCCATAGTCGCTCGTAGGATCTTCCATATACTGGATTTCAAATACCGACTCGGGACCGTTCTCTCCGGCAAGTGTAAAGTTATCAGGATAGTTCGCGCAAAGTTGATACTCACCGGGATATTGCTCACTCATGAATGTTTCGCCCCAAGTGATGGCGTTTGCATAATCATGCATATAAAGGTAAACCTTGAGCAACATGGCCTGTGCGGCACCCTTGGTGACACGTCCCAAGTCCTCATCCGAATACTCGCTCTTATTCCACAAGAGGGATTCAGCATTCAAAAGGTCTTCAATGATTTTTTCATATACATAGTCGGAGGACGAACGCGATAATTGCCAATTGTCGGAACTGTCGATTACGACATCAGTATATGGCACACCGCCAAATATTCGCACGAGGCGGAAATAATAATAAGCTCTCATGAAATATGCCTCGCCGAGCAGACACTCCTTGCGACTTTCGGTCATGTCATCATCGGCATCTACATCAGGTACTTCTTGCAGCGCAAGATTACAACGCTGTATGCCTTGATACTGCGCACGATAGAAATCGAGCAACAATGTGTTGTAAGCGTTGGTCTTGAAATTTTCGATGTCATAGGCATCTGCCATGTCGGCAGTGTTCTGACCACCCTTAAGGGCATCGTCCGATGCAATATCGCCTATAAACCATTCGCTGCAATATGTGCTGTTATATTCCCACGCAAGAGGTGTGTAGCAGGCATTGACCACCTGTATGGCAGTAGCACCCGAAGTGAAAAAGTCACTGAGCGATGTGGTACCGGGCGACTCCTCGGTGAGCCAATCGTGGCATGAAGTTGTTGATCCAAGCATCGCCATGCCACACAATGCCAAAAATATATTGTTTACTTTCATTGTTTATGCTTAACTTATAAGGTTCAGAATGAAATGTTTGCTCCAATGATATATGAACGAGCCTGCGGATAATTGCCATAATCGATGGTACTGCCCACTTCAGGGTCGTAACCAGAGTACTTAGTGGCCGTCAACAGGTTACTACCTTGCAGATACACGCGACAGCTTTCAAGACCTATCTTGCGGATTACCTTTTGTGGAATGGTATAGCCTATCTGCATGTTCTTCAAGCGTAAATAAGAACCGTTCTCAAGGAAACGGTCGGAAACATAGTAGTTAACCGAATTGCTGGGATTAGGTATCGTGCCATCGGTATTGTCAGTAGTCCAAGCATTGACCATGACCGGACTAAGTATCGAAGACGACCCATCGCCTTCCAAGCGGTGACGAAGCTGGTTGTAAATCTTGTTACCGGCAACGCCTTGGAAGAAAAGCTGAACATCGAAATTCCGCCACTCCAAACCGATATTGACACCATAGTTGAGCCATGGAATGCTTGACCCAAGATTTACGCGGTCGTTATCATCGATTACACCATCGCCATTGACATCCTTGTACTTTGCATCGCCGGCATGGAACGGAGTTGTGGAAGACGTGTAACCATATAAATAATCAAGCACCTCTTCATCACTGCTGTAAACACCTTCATACACGTAACCCCAGTAATAATACAATGGATAACCCTCATCAACGACAGTAACATTGTCATAACCGCTATAGATGGTGGAACCACCGTTCAAACCGGTCAGTTCATTATCGATAAACGACACATTTCCTCCTATTGAATAGTAAACCTCGCCAATATTGTTGCGATGCTCAAGGGAGATTTCGATACCACGGTTGCGGACAGTTCCCACATTGCTCACTGCCGAATAGCGGTTACCCACATGAGCCGGTGCCGTTACGCTCATAAGCATGTCCTTGGTGTTGCGGATGAATAAATCAACATTACCATTCAACTTACCACGCCATAGGCTGAAATCCGTACCTAAACTCCATTGTTCGGTATTTTCCCAATGTCCACCGTTGTTAATCCATGTAAGAACAGTCGCTCCATTAGCGAGCTGTTGATCCGAGCCCAACACATAGTCAACAAATGTAGGACCTATGTTGAACATTGTGAGGGTGAATGCATCATTACCAATGTTGTCATTACCAACACGTCCCCAACCGGCACGAATCTTGAGCATGTCGAGATTATGGAAATCTTTCATGAACGACTCTTCGCTTATCTTCCATGCTAAAGCAGTTGACGGGAAATAACCCCAAGGATTGTCGGGAAACTTACTCGAACCATCGGCACGGAAGTTTACAGTTATAAGATAGCGGTTGTCGAAACCATAATGCACACGACTCAAGAAAGACACACGGCGGTTACGGGTCACACTGTCGCTCGGATTACTATAGTCGGCTGTGGTCTGTGACAAATACCAGTTTTTCTCTTCGGGATTAAGAATGGTGGACCCTGATGCTCCTATCGAATAATAATTATATTCTTCGGTAGTTTGACCAATCATTATTGAAAAGTCATGTTTGTTGATAGTGCGCGCATAGGTGAGGATATTATCCACGGTCCAATTATAAGTGCGACCAATGTCTGAACTAAGAAAATTGGTTTCATTCTTGTCATAGGACGAGTATTCATACGCATCCTTGAATTCCTTATTGGTCGATATGTTATAATCAAAACTATAGCTCGAACGGAATGTCAATCCCTCAAACGGGGTAATCTCGGCAAACACATTGCCGACAAAACGCTCGTTGCGATTCTTCGGATGAGTATGCTCGACCATGCTGAGCGGGTTGGTTACATTTTTGTTACCGCCCGACCCTGCACTGATGCGACCACTCAGATCGTCGCCATATCGGTTCACAGAACCTTCGGGATAGCGAACCGGATCCCACGGAGCCATGGCTAATGCTGCCGACAATATCGATGCACCGGCACTCTCGCTGTTGTTCATGGCATTACGGGCAGTAGAACTCATGAACGATACATTTTCGCCTACCTTAAGCCAATTGTTAACTATATGCGATGTGTTCAGACGTACCGTAAGACGTTCGTACTCCGACCCGATAATCGTACCTTCTTGTGAATACCACGACCCGCTGAGCGAATATGTAGTCTTTTCGCTTCCGCCATCTATCGCCAGGTGATAATTCTGTATCATTGCATCTTGGAACACAACGTCCTGCCAATCGGTATTCTGCGCTTCATAGTTAAATCCGGTAGGATTGGTTTCGGCATCATAGACAGTGGGATAATAAGCATTATAGATACCTCCATAACGTGTCAACCAAGCATTAAGACCATTTGCAGCATAATATTCCCTCGATGATCGCGAGCCTGTGAAATTAATCATGGCATCGGCATACTCTTGCGTGTTCATTACATCGAGAGTGCGCCAACGCTGTTGCACACCTACGTATGCATCGAGCGACACACGCGTCTTTTGATTGACCTTGCCGGTACGTGTGGTCACGATGATAACACCGTTTGCACCACGCGAGCCATAAATGGCTGCTGCCGAAGCATCCTTCAGTATTTCGGTTGATTCGATGTCCTGTGGGCTGAGGAACGAAATATCATCTACGATGACACCATCCACTACATATATAGGATCTGCACCGTTGACGGTACCCACACCACGGATACGCACTTCTGGCGAGCCCCCCGGTTGACCCGAACTGTTGTTGACTGTTACACCTGCAGCTTGACCTTGCAATGCATTCGCAAGGCTCGCAGCCGGAGTTTTTTTCAACTTGTCGGCAGCAACAGTGGTCACCGACCCTGTGAGGTCGCTCTTCTTCATCGTGCCGTAACCAACGGCGACAACCTCTTGCAACACATTTGCTTCGGCCTCAAGCACAATATTGATTGTGGGCGATGTACCCACTTTCACGTTTTGCGCTTGGCAACCTACATAGGAAAATACCAATGTCTGGCCACTCTCGGCCGTAATGGTATAATTTCCATCAATGTCGGTAGCGACACCCACCGTAGGATTCTCTTTGACCACCACCGCCACACCCGGCAATGGCAATCCGTCCTCGGCCGAAGTCACGACTCCCGACACTTTTATTGTCTGCGCAAGCCCTGCCAACGCCGACAATAAAAACACTGTTAATAGTAGAATCTGTTTCTTCATAAAAGAATTTAGGCATTTATTGTTTTAGGAAATTGTAAAGGTTGTAAAAAAACTGCTCTCGCACTTTTTACATTGCAAAATTAAAAGATACATATATATTAGGAGTGGGTATTTTATTCATAAAAAACTCTACATACAGCTGTACATAACACTACACATCCACAACAAATAAAAATTAATTCACTGTATATAAATACATTACAATAAACATGTTATATAACATGTTTTTATTTTATCCACTACTAATAACTTTTTTCGATATTTGAAACATCAATCGAAACATCCAATGAATATTATAAAATTTTTTAGTAATAAACGACGTATTCTTTTACCACCATCAACCATTCCTACTTATTGCATACTGGCGATGCTGTTCATGCCAACAGTCATGCAAGCCTACCCATTGGTGATAAATTATAACCGCTCAGTTTACGGCGCAGGTACACAAAACTGGGAAATCAGCCAAGACTCATTTGGACGAATGCTGTTTGCCAACAATACAGGTCTTCTTATATATGACAGCCGCAACTGGTCGTTGCTACAACTGAGCAACTACACCACCGTACGCTCAATATATGTAGATGATGAATCCATGAGAATATATGCCGGAGGCTCGGAAGAATTTGGCTATTTTGCCAATAACGGCAACGGCGTGATGCAATATGTGAGCCTCCTACCTACACTCACCGAAAAAGACTTTAGATTCAGTGAAATATGGAATATTTTCGACACGGGCAACTACGTATGGTTTCAAGGTGACTTCAACATATTCCGATACGATGGCAACAGTACCGTACCTATACCATATAACCACAAAATCACCACATCGGCGTTCGTAAAGGATCGACTATTCGTAGCTTCACAAGAGGGCGGCGTGTGCATACTCAATGGTACACAGTACACCCCCATAGTCGGTAACGAAATGCTCATTGGCAAGCGGATATGTTCGATACTGCCATACACCGAAAGCGACATACTGTTTGTTACCGACTTCGATGGAATATTCATATACAATGGCAACAGCGTCAAACAATTTGAAACCGACATAGATGATTTTTTAAAAGAAAACCAAGTATTCTGTGCCGAGACAAATGGCAAGGAACTTGTATTCGGCACTGTTAACAAAGGCATAGTTATAAAAGACATTGCCAATGGCAACAACACCTATGTCAACACTCACACCGGTATGCAAAACAACACTGTGCTGAGCATCAGTTTCGACAAAATGGACAATATATGGCTCGGCCTTGACAATGGTATCGACCACGTACTGTATAACTCACCAATATCAACGCTTTTCGGCTCAAACATGTATGGGGCGGGATATGCCTCGATGTTGCAAAATGGCACATTGTATCTCGGTACAAACCAAGGGTTGTACCGAACTTCATACCCCATCGTCAACTCTATTGTGCCGGTAAAACTTGAGCTGCTAATGAAAGGACAAGTGTGGAGTATCGACACCATTGGCGGCACCATATTCATAAGCAGCGACAGAGGCCTGTTCAAACTCGATCACAACAACTTGTCGCAAATAAGCGGTATTCCGGGTACATGGTCGGTAATTCCTCTGAAAAAGCATCCCGGATATGCGCTTGCTTCCACATACGAATACTTCTATCTGATAAAGCACACGGCCGACGGTTGGACATTTAGCAACCGTATAGAAGGCTATAACGAGGCTGGAGGACACATTATAGAAGACGAATACGGTGCAATATGGATAAGCCATTGGATGAAGGGAATATATAAACTCGAATTAGCCCCCGACCTGCAACGATTTGAAAAGGTATCGCTTTACAATCACAACAAGGGATTCCCTACTGACCGCAACAACACGCTTTATGAAATAGATGGCAGACTTGAATTTTCCACCGAAGGTGGATTCTACATATACAATCCACAAACCGATTCAATGATACCTGACCCATACATGAATAGCCTTTTTGGAACACATACCTCGATACGCCTGTACCAATCTCCCTATAAAGACATGTGGGGTGTATCGGCAAAATATATTTGTGCCGCTTTCTATAATGCATCGGGAACATATACAATCGACTCAATAACATACAAACCACTTCTAGACCGACTGATTGTGGGATTCGAAGACTTTAATTTCACATCGCCGCGCAAACTTATAGTTTCGAATGAAGATGGTTTTTTTGAAATCGACATAGACCGAGAACACAAAGTTAACTGGAAAAGCAAGTTGTATGTAAACAAAATATACGCTACCGGTCTGCCTGGCGACTCGCTCATCTTCTCCACTAACAGTAATCTCATCGACAAGAAATTCAGCTATCCTTACAAACTGAATTCATTGCGTTTCGAATTTATCTGTCCTGAATACCGACAACAAGGAGCAGTACAATACAGCTACTATCTCGAAAACTACGACCCCGGATGGAGCGAATACACACAGGCAACGTCAAAAGAGTACACTCAACTGCACGAAGGTTCCTATGTGCTACACATCCGCTCATTCAATCGATATGACGACAGCCGTGAGGAATGTGCGTTTCGTTTCCACATTTTACCGCCATGGTATCGGAGCACGTGGGCCATCTTATTCTATGTACTTGCCACGGTGGCCGCAATATGGCAGATAGAACGCCTGATACGCAAAAAATCGCGCAACGCGGCAATAGCCATTGCCAAACGTAAAGGAGCCGAATTAGCCGAATATAAACGTAAAGCCGAAGAAGAAAAATTGCGGCGCGAAAATGAAATTGCACATCTGAAGAGTGAACAGCTTGAACACGACATCCGCTACAAGTCACAGGAGCTATCAAGTGCAACGATGAACGTAATGCGTAAAAACGAGATACTGATAGACATAGCCTGCCAAATAACAAAATTGCAAGAAAGCGATGAAAAATCATCGCTTAGCCCCGTTGCAATCAAGCAATTGAACAAAATACAAAAGCTGATCCAAGAAAATATCAGCCACGATGACGATTGGCAGAAATTTGCTCAAAACTTCGATGTGGTATATGAGAATTACTTAAAACGACTCACAGCCCAATATCCACAACTCAACGTGAGCGACAAGCGACTGTGTGCATATTTAAAAATGGGACTAAGCTCCAAAGAGATTGCCCCGCTACTCAACATTTCATACCGTAGCGTAGAAATGGCCCGTTACCGATTAAGGAAAAAGATGGGACTCAACCGTGACATCAATCTTGCAGAGTATCTGCAAACGCTATAAACAGGCAAAATGCCAATCATTTTTTAATCAGCACACAAACCAAGAAAGCGAAAAAGAGTGCGCACATGAGGACGACCTGCCATTCATGTGCGCATAAAATCAATAAGTTCACCCTGTCATCAAACCGGTAATGTCCAGTCGGAGTGGTATGTAATCGTCGATGCCAAGAGTTATTTCACTATTTTGTCAACATTCTATTCGAGAAGCGACTTCTCCTAAAGGCTCTTAAGTGTAACTACTTTTTATCATTCATAACTTCGTCGACCTTCGCAATCATTGCATCCCCACGTAAATTACGCGCCACAATTGTCCCGTCAGGAGCAAACAAAATGATATGAGGGATGCCATTGATTCCATATATGTCGGTAGGCACAGAACCTGCATTAATAATTTGTTTCCATGGAATTTGCAATTCTTCAATGGCCTTGTGAGTGGCTGCAGGAGCATCCCACACAGCTATTCCAAGCACTGTAAGTCCCTTGCCGCTATATTTTTCGTAAATCTTCTTGATATTTGGGATTTCGGCACGACATGGTCCACACCAACTTGCCCAAAAGTCGGCAAGCACGTAATCACCTTTGCCTACATAGTCCGATAACTTCTGCTCCACACCATTCTCATCGGCAACAGCAAAATCAGTGAACATCGTCCCCTCGACAGTTTTTTCACGATTACGTATGACATCAAGCATCCGATTCACATATGCCGATTGAGCCACTATGGGAGCCGATGCAAGCTCATCCTCAATCTCGGCAAGCTTTAACTCGGCAAGTTGCACATAATGTACAAATGCATACATGCCTAGAGAATTATCGTTATTAGCTTGATATACCGATTTGAATTTATCCACATATACCACATCAAGGCTGTCCATTGTATTCTGGAAACCAATGGAATCTATTTTACCCATGCCGTATTCTTTCATCAAGCATTCAGCTTCCTGCTCCAACAAGCCAATAGAATCCAAAAACGCATTACGGAGATCATTCAACCGTGTACCAACTGCTTTCCGATCCTTGCCGACAGTGATTACACCCGGTTCAACAATAAACGAAATTTGCCTACGTCCATTTAATTTAACAACACCAATAAAATCCTTATCGGTCAAGCCCTCTATCTTAACAATCGAATCGGTGACAACTGCTGAAGCCACAGTATCGTTGTTGTCGAAATTTGTCAAATAAATAGTATCTCCGACAGAAATACCTGCAGGTAACGTCATCGTAATCGAATATTTGCCGGCATTGCCACACGACACAAGCAGCACAATCGCTGCCATGAAAAACAGTATTTTTTTCATATTCATAAAATTTGCTATTGTTCTAATAATTGGCTCAAAGTTAAAGTTTATTGCCAAATAAAACAAAAACAAGAAGCATGATAATTTCGTAACAAATATATCTGCAAAACAACAATTTTCCTGCTTTCGCTCTATACCATAAGACTTGTATAAGCCCTTATATTCTCGTTAATCCATTTATCTGTAAACAGCGAGAATCTCCTTCATAAAACGTGAATAGTTCAACATCTCATCAAACTTGAGTTTGGCCTCGTGACCAATTTGCTTTCGTTTATTTGTATCGGTGAGCAGACGTTCCAAGACATGTGCCAAAGCATCAACATCGGCAGGCGGAACAAGCACTCCGTCTTTCCATGATTCGATGTATTCGCACTGTGCACCATTGTCGGTAGCAACCACGCACTTTCCAGCCTGCATGAATTCCATAGGAGAAAGCGGACAAGCTTCACGCACTATAGAAGGAGCCACACCAATATCGCACTCGCATATCAATTGCCTTACATTATGCGAAAATCCATAGAACGATACCCTGTCGCCAATTTTCAATCTGCACGCCAGCTCAGCTAAACGTTCTGAAAAATTTCGCGGCTTGCATGTCCCGATAAACACTACATGAAAAGGGATATGCGAAATGGCGGCCAATGCCCGTATCAACACTTCACACCCTTTCGACCTACGCACCCGTCCTGTAAATAAAATAAGTGGCACACCTTCAGGAATAGTAAATCTTTCCCTCAACGACTCAACGACAACAGGTGCAATAGGTGGCTGTTGTACGCTGTTAAGCACCACATGACACAGTTCCTCGGGCATCCAGCGATTCACTTCCAACCAGAGCATTTTGGCCAAATGAGAAACAAAAATGATGGCATGTAACTTCTTAAAAAAGCTCCTGCACAAACATCCTGTACGACTGGCTCTTGCAATGTGACGAGTCAAAACGACACGCACATTTCTATGGCTACGTATTTTTGCCACAATGGCCATCGGCACAAACCTCGTGTCATGAATGTGAAGTACATCAATCTCTTTTTCCTTTATTAAGCATGTCAATTTTGCAGCCAATCTGAAATCCCACCTACACATAAACGGGACAAACTCTACACCCATATTCTCGCACAGACGGTCTGCCACAGCCCGACTTCGACGAGCCAAAAACCAGACATTGTGTCCCTGTGCAATAAGTGTATTACCCAAGTCCAACACATATTGTTCGGCACCACCCCACACTTTACCTGGAAAAATTTGTAATACATTCATCGGCGATCCAAGTCATCATAAAGAGTTTGTAAAATTGCCTTCCCCATTTTTTCTCGGCGAGAATCGGCTCCTTCTAACGCGATATTTGCTACGTTGTCGAAGTTGATGTAACCACGCTCATCACGCAACAAAAATCCATTGTTATAGGTATGAAATGAGAACGGACATGTATAGGTATCGGCCAATACATCCCGACTAAATGTAAAATCAGTGTGAGGCAGTTCCATCTGCCCTAACAGAGTAGCGGCAATGTCTGTTTGGCTCATAAGAGTGTCTATACGGCATGGCTGCTTTATCGCACCACCAAGCAACAATAACGGTATATGTGACTGCTCGTCACGTGACAAGGCTTGTTGCAGATTTATGCCGTGATCTCCTGTACATATTATCAGCAGATTATCCCATGCAGATGTAAACCTGAGCTTTTCGACAAATTCTCCGAAGCAGGCATCTACATAAGCAAAAGAATTTGCCACCATGTCATCCTTAATTCGGTCATAAGGCACAGTAAACGGTTCATGCGAACTGAGCGTTTGGAAAGTAGTGTACCATCGCACTCCTTTACGCTCTTTTTGTAAAATATCGTCATACAGCCATTTGAATATATATCCATCGTGTACACCCCAACTACATTTCGGTGCATTAGACGGGAAATCGCTTTGACACACAATGCGATCGTGTCCTGAAGCCAAATAATAATCTGACTTGTGAAATATCGATAAATCACCGCCATGAACGGCCATGGTAGCATATCCGGCGATGTCGCGCAACGTGCGCGGTAATGCCGGCAGATGCGGTAACTTTCTCGAGTAATTAATAATACTCGTCGTAGGTTGACCTAAGTAACCACTAAGAATACATACAAGGCCGCGGTCGGTGCGAAAACTGCCGGCGGTACAACGTGTAAACAGTACTCCTTCGCAAGCCAAGCGGTCGAAATTTTCAGCAACACCTTGCATTCCGCCAAGCGAACCGACATACTTGGCACAAAGACTCTCCCACACGATTAATAATATATTGGGACGCTTGGTGTTTAACAATTGTACTTGTGGTGTTCCTTCTACAACAAAAGCCGGAGCAACTATTTTTCGGCATTCTTCGGGTGAAAAATATCTGAACTGCTTGCTGAAATTTTCTTTTAAAGATAACGAATATATAAGACTATATAACGGATTCAATGCGCTGTGATTACAAAAAGGGTTGCTGCTGTAAAACACAATGCTCGGATTGTTTGGTCGCCGTTTCAATCCGCGTATGATTATAAAAAAGAAAATTACTAATGACAGGAATCCCACAAAAATCAGACAATGATTCACCCAACTTTCAGGCATAATATGCATTTCTGAATAATAGACCGACAGTAGCTCAAGCATTGTAAAAAACACACCGGATACAACACATACCAAAATAAGAGCAACAGCTATATATGCAGCTGAGACACTGGCAAAAGCACCTTTCAAAGAACGTAAATAAGTAAAAACCGAAGCGTTTATCTTGCTTTGCCAGAATCGATACAGAGCAGTGTCGGCCACTGTAAGCAATCCGACTGCGACAGAAAGAACCAGATTGCAACACAACAACGGCACACAACAGTCAAAACGAGGGAAATGGGCATTGAGCCAAACTATCACCATAGGCAATGCAGTGAGATAAGCCGCTGCTATCAGGTCGGAACGTACACCCTTATAAAAAATATGCCATACATCACGCAGGTGAATGGGAGCCATGCTCGACTTGAGATTGTACAAACAAAACAATGGCCTCTGAACAAATACAAAAAAAGCAATGCACAAAGCATAATAACACACCACAAAAAGAAAAGCCATATACATTTTTTACTCTAATATTTGTTTAACCCTGTGAACAATCATCTTAGGTTCAATGTCTTTAAGGCATTGAAAATGTTTTTTATTACAAGTGTTTCCGCCTGCAATGCTACATGGTTGACAAGGAATATCCAGACACACAGCATTTTCCAGACTTTGCCCATAACCGAGGAAACCACAGACAGGCGTTGTGCTGCCCCATACCGTAACTGCCTTGGTGCCAACAAGCGATGCCAAATGTTGATTGGCCGAATCCATAGTTATCATGAGGTGCAACCTGCTCATAACCGTCAATTCCTTTTCCATTGCAAGTTTTCCTGCAAGCGACACGCATCCGTTACAGCTTTCAGACCAAGAATCAAGCAACTCGGCTTCTTTTCCCTTTCCACCAAACAAATAAACATAAAAACCCTGTGCAACAAGCATTTCTACCACTCGTTGCATCAACTGTAATGGATAGGTTTTGTTATAATAACGTGCAAATGGTGCAACTCCTATGGCCGGTTGTTTCACTACAAAAGGTAAATCGCCTGTTTTATTGCCATCGAACAAAGAACGGAAATCGAGTTTTACATGACATCCAAGCCTTGCAAAGACCGCAGCATAGCGTTCAATGAAATTGGCATGCGGCCTGTAACACTTCTCTTTGAGTAATTTATGCCGGTCGAAACGATGTTTCTGCACCATTACCACACGGATGCCCCTCAACATATAAAACAAATCGATAACCCATGAACGCAACACATTATGCAAATCAACCACAACATCGACGTGTAACCGCGACAACTTCCGCAGCAATGCCAACATTCCGTGCACACCCTTATTCCGTCCCGATAAATCTACCGTCAACAAAAACAAGTTGCCGGGTTTATTTAAAAACAGTTGGGCGAAAAACGGCCTCGTCACCACATAAAGCCGTACATGCGGGTGCTGTCGAGCCACAGAATAAAGCACAGGAATGGTCATGGCCACATCACCCAATGCCGAGAATCTTATGACCAATATGTCGATATGCTTGTCACTCATTATCTTGCGAAGAGCCCGATGTCACATCAAAATAACGTTTTATCACTGCATAAGAAGTGTATTGTTCAACTTTTTCGTTTTGGAACTGCCTGACATACTCATGAGCATGGCTAATAATAGCCTCAGCTTCAGCTTGATGCGTCATGTAATATGACGTTTTTTCTATCAAGTCGGAATAATCGTCTTTAATCTCCACATAATGATAGTCACCTATAAGCCGTCCCTCCATAAACCATGACTCAATCTTGGGACGCGGCATCACGGCCAACGAATTCGACGACATTACCCATTTCAAATTAGTGGCAACATCATGACCCTCTATACAGCAAATGAACTTATAACCCAATTGCATGTCGATGCTCATATAAGGTTTCACATATTCGGGATGTCCATCATCCACATCATCATTTATGCGCCCTATGTCACACATCGGATGGTTATGGTACATCTTTATCAATTTGGTGCGTTGCGGTTGTTTACGGACTACATTACGAAACAATATCTTGTTTTGCTTACAACCAAATGGTAAAACATCGTTGACAAAGGCAAAATGCCTCATACGATTCAGTTTGCACACCACAGAACGGGTCGTTCCCTCTGTAATGGGGCGACTCTTTACAAATGCAGGTACCGGTGTTTCATAATCGACATCGCCAAATAAATAACAAAAACGCCGGTGACGACCAAACAGACGTACATACTCATACAAATCGAAGAAATAGGCAGAGAACCTGTGCTTCTTTCCAAACGGGAAAGTAAATTCTTTTACACAGACGGCATCAGACACACCCTGAATTGTACTCCCTTGCGGAAGTCGTGCATAATATGAGGCTCGTTCATTCACTATAAACATTTCTTCCTTCGTAAGCGATTTCATCTTTCTAAAAAACCACCAACGGTACAATCCATCGGGTACCAAGGCATAAGACGCAAAATTACGGACGTAAAACCAAAATTTACGCCGTCCCTTATTCAGTGAAATCCTGTCGGTGTGCATCAATTTTTATTTATCCAGTAATGATTTCATATATGCCTCCACCCCGTCAATATCCTTACGTGTATCTACAGATAACGACTTGCAATGACAATTGTAATAATAAATGGGTACATGGTTTTCCAAAAAGCGGAACGAATCGTTTTCCTCTATTTTCTCGATATGCCCACGAGGAGTATTATGATAGAATTCAAGAGCTTTTTTATTGAAAGCCCCTACGCCTACAAATTTATGATACACATAATCCATGTTCCCCTTTGGATATGGGATAGGGCTACGCGAAATAAACAAACAGCGATCATCAGCGGCAGTCACTATTTTCAAGTTGGTAGAATCCACTACCTCCACAGGATCGCTGAAGTCAGTCATAAGGTTTGACACATACAGGCTATCTGTATCCAACTTATCGGGTATGCACTTCACTATATAATCCTTGGTAAGCAGAGGCTCATCGCCGTTGACCATTACATAAAGATCTGCATCAATACGTGTGGATACTTCATAAAGCCGCTCAGTAGCCGTGTCGTGCAAAGGAGAAGTCATAACCACGGCTGCACCAAATTTCTCGGCAGCATTCTTTATTTTTTCACTATCGGTAGCTACATACACCTCTTCAAACACAGGAACCTCCTTACAGTGTTCATACACCCATTGTATCATGGGCTTGCCACAAATGAGTGCGAGCGGCTTTTCAAAGAATCGACTCGATTCAGCCCGAGCAGGAATTACACAAATAATTTTCATAAATTTATATTGTAACCATTAAGGTTGTTTATGTTTCTTTATTCAGTTTTTACGTAATTATTACCGTCAGTTATCCTTCGGACTTTCCATCGTTTGTGCGACCACAACCAATAGGCAGGCTCGCGATTGATGGTATCTTCCAGCATCCGCATGAAACACAGGCTGTAAGGATATCTCTCCTTTTTTTCTTCCTCGGTGGGACACATTGGTTTGAACCTCATGGTATAACGGCCACGTCCCGTCTTTTCTACATCCAAATACAGGAAACCGGCATTTACCCTTTTCCCAATATCTTCGCCACCGGTCACATAAGGTGCATCTTGATTCAGAAAAGTAGTCCAGTGTTGCATTCCACCATTGGGTCGCTGGTCGGAAATAAACCCTACCATAAATCTCTTGTCCTGCATTTTGTATTCCAACAACGTACGATACGCCTTTTTCTGTGGAATCGATACGAGACCAAACCGGCTGCGAATACGCAGCATTATCTTGTCCATCACTTTGTCGCGCATTGGTTTGTAGATTTGTCCTCCCAAAGGCAAATTTCTACAATGCCGTGAAATGGCTTGCACCCATTCCCAGTTGCCATAATGCCCTAAATAAAGGATTATAGAACTTCCACCTGAAATCAATTCGTCAACCAATTGCGTATTTTCCACCCGTATGCGTTCATCTATTTCAATGTCGGATATATGCAATAATTTTACAGTTTCGACAAAGCAGTCACAAAGGTGTCGGTAAAAACGTTGCTCTATGTCTTTGAGCTCTGTTTGTGTCTTTAATGGAAATGAATTACGCAAATTGGCGGCCACTGTCGATCGCCGGTAGCGCACTATATAATACAAAATCAAATATATAACATTGCTCAACATATAAAGTATCGGTAATGGCACAACTGCCAACAACCGCAGGCAACCAAGTATGAAATGATACCATACGTACTCTTTCATAGCTCCTTCACAATTTTGACTATTTGAGCAGTAGCACCACTATTCGCTTCACTGTAGTCCAAAGCTACTCGTCTGATTCGTTCCAATTCTTTGCAATTTCCTTTAAGATTACAAAACCATGCATCCAATTCATCTGCCGAACGAACGATTGCTCCTATTTTTAGGGCTTCCAATTGCTTTGGAGTCACTTTTCGTCGCGTTTCAGGACCAAAAGACACCGGCAAGCCATAAACGGTTGCTTCAATTACGCTGTGAAGATATGGAGTGAACCCCCCGCCGACATAGACCCAATTTCCATAACGATAAAGCAACGCTAATTCTCCTATGTAATCGATGATTAAAACTTGTATATTCTCAAAGTCGGTTTGTTCGTCGCATTCTGAATAGCAAAGTGCAGAACCGTCCAACCTGGTTTTAATGTCATTGAGCTTTCCCGCGCTTATTTCATGTGGAACAATCAAGAACAATGTATCGCGATGCCGATTGGCCAACGAACACACAAGTTCCAAATCGTTATCGTCACTGGTGCTTCCGGCTATGAACAATTTGCGTCCACGAGCAAAATGCTCGACTATCATATTGCGATATGGTGTTGAAGCCTGAGCAAGAGCATTATCAAACAGAGGATCGCCAGTCACACTGACTCTACTACATCCTATGTTTCGCAAATTGCCGGCCGAAACCTCGTCCAAAACCGATATATAAGTAAAATTCTTCAAAGCCTTGCGTTGTAGCGCCCCATACCATTTAAACAGTGAGGCTTCGCGATGAATGAGAGCTGACACTAAACAGACAGGAATACAATTACGCTTCAACATCTCCATGTAATTGACCCAGTATTCGGAAATGACAAACATCGCTTTTTGTGGACAAACGGTATCCAAAAATGCTGCAGCGTTTTTTCTCGTATCCAATGGCAGTAAAAAAACATAATCAACATCGAGATGGAGGTATTTCATTGCCTCATAGCCGGTTGGAGAGAAAAACGTAAGGACTATGCAATACTCGTCTCGCAACTGTCTGACGACAGGACGAGCCACTCCATATTCCCCCAACGACGCTGCATGAACCCACAATACTGGTTTGGAGCAACCTTTGCCACCTTGCAAAGAAATTTTTATCTCTCTTAGAGCACTCTGCTGCCCACGCGCGAACTCCAATAACTTACATTCGGGTAAAAAAAAGCAACGAGATACAAGAGTCAACAACAACTTGCCCAGAGCCATTATCATGTCGTAAATGACGTGCATATATATCTCTGACTTCCGTTAAACGATAAAACGATGCAAAGTTATCTTTGAAAGTATATGGGCAACGGCAAGAATCCGTCGGTATTTGATACAAAAACGACCTTTTTAGTTACAATAATTCTCGTTTCAACAATTCGATTAATTCACATGGCAACTGCGACATATCAATACCCTTGTCATTCAATGGTAGCACTATACATGGATTGGCATCACGTTCGGTACGCTTGCCATGTCGCATATAAACTTCATTAATAAAGTCGTACCCCAAGACTTCAGAAATTATCAATAAACGTTCAACATCGATGTTCTTACTTTCGAATATATGGTAAAGAGATGTACGTGCACAATGAATTTTTCGAGCAAACTCGGCATAGCTCAAGCCGCTTTCGTCCACTTTCTGACGAATGATACGACCAATGTATATGTCCTTAAACCTGTATTCCATGGTTGTTTGTTCTTCCCCCCCCCTTTTTTCTTGTTTGTGCCGACACCGGTTCCACATGGTGCAGACCTTACCTTCGTTCCACAAAAATAGCGTGAGGAATTCATATGCTGTTCATCGAGAATGTGGTATCGCCAAACGCTATCTTATTCGCCACACCTTTACATAAAGCAAAGATGCGCCGTCCGCTGTGGGAAGCCCACTTCCCCCTCGGACGGTACAAAGATACAAATAAAGTTCAAACAGCATAACGCTTCGTGATGTTTAAAAATTTAGGAAAATTGTTCTGCTCTACAGCCTGTAAAACCATGACCGCATCTGCACTATAATCTCCTCATTATAACAATTGCGCCGGCTGTCTCACGACAACCGGCACAACTATTAACCTTAAATCTAATACCATGAAAAACACATCACAAGTATAATATTTTCATGGAAATAACACAAACATTTAGTCAGAAAACTTCATTATTTTCGTTTTATTTAACTCATTTGTCTGTCTGCATCATTTGCAAATTTTGGAAATTTAATCATTATTACTACATTTGCACCCTAAATTTGAAATAACCAAAGGTTATAACTAACATTTAACGTAATGAGTTACAATTTATTAAAAGGGAAAAGAGGCATCATATTCGGTGCGCTTAACGACAAAAGCATTGCTTGGAAAGTGGCTGAGAGAGCCGTTGAAGAGGGTGCTACCATCACCTTGAGTAATGCACCGGTAGCCGTAAGAATGGGCGAAATTTCCGCCCTTGGCGAAAAATTGAACGCTGAAATCATTCCGGCAGATGCCACCAGCTACAATGACCTCGAAAACGTATTTTTAAAATCGATGGAAATCCTTGGGGGACAAATCGATTTTGTTCTTCATTCGATAGGCATGTCGCCAAACGTGCGCAAGAAACGCACATACGACGACATCGACTATGACATGATGTCAAAGACTTTCGACATCTCGGCCATTTCATTCCACAAAATGCTGCAAAGCGCAAAAAAGAATCATGCAATTGCCGATGGTGGCAGCGTGATAGCACTCTCATATATTGCCGCCCAACGCACGTTGTTCGGATACAATGATATGGCCGATGCTAAGGCTCTACTCGAATCAATAGCACGTAGCTTCGGTTACATATATGGTCGTGAACATGGGGTACGTATCAACACCATCTCACAATCACCGACCATGACCACTGCCGGAAGTGGTATCAAAGGCATGACATCCCTGTTCGACTTTGCCAACCGCATGGCTCCTCTTGGGAATGCCTCGGCCGAAGATTGTGCCGATTATTGCATCGTGATGTTTAGCGATCTCACCCGCAAGGTGACAATGCAGAACCTCTACCATGATGGCGGATTCTCGAGTATGGGTATGAGCTATCGAGCCATGAACCAGTATGAAAAGAGTCTCAATGAAAATGAATTCCTTAATCCTGATGGAAGCGTGATATACGGATAAAAAAATTCATACAATAAAGGAAATGGCAGGCAATCAAATTCAAAAGATTAGCCTGCCATTTTATTTTTACAAACACCCACACACGACATTTTCAGGCATAGTCTTTCCTCCGGCCAATTTCTTTAGCGATATTATCTTTTTATTTTCTGATGACATAGCAGTTCTTCATGTACACACCCACAATAATTAATTTCTGTTGCACACGCTTCATGCAAACATTAAATGGTATGACACACAACAACGTTCTACAATGACACGATACTGAAAAATAATGCGTTAGTGGAATTTTAAGAATCAGAAATAAGTTTAAACCATTTCATTGTAATAATTACTAAGCATATCACTCTTTCGATAGGAAAAAAATATTACCTTTGAGCATTAAAAGTCATTCGACATATTTATTCAATGACGTACGATATTTTATTCATGTTTCTTCTGTAAAAAGAAAAGTAAATTAACAAAATGAAAGTACTGAAATTCGGCGGCACATCGGTCGGAACAGTGGAAAGTCTTCGCAATGTGAAACACATAGTGGAAAGTTGCGACGAACAAGTGATTGTAGTTGTGTCGGCTCTTGGCGGCATCACCGACCAACTTATCAACACAGCTAAGCAAGCGGCCAAAGGTGATGTTGGCTACTTACAAAACTATGCCGACATCGTAGAACGCCACAACAAAATAGTCAATGGTATAGTACCTGAGAATCGCAAACTCGACGTTCTTTCCATAATCAGTCCTTTGCTTGAGGAACTCGGCAATATTTATCGTGGAGTAGCCCTTATAAAAGACTTGTCTACTCGTACACTCGACATTGTGGTTAGTTATGGCGAAAGGTTGTCGTCGGTAATCATAAGCCGTGTCATCAACCATGCACGGCATTATGATGCACGCAACTTCATCAAGACCGAAACCCAATTCAACAAGCATATAACAGACATTGATTTGACTGAGAAGCTGATAAAACAAACCTTTAAGAACTTCACATCGCAAGTGGCTGTAGTGCCTGGATTCATATCTACTGACCGTAATAGTGGCGACATTACCAACCTCGGACGCGGAGGAAGCGACTATACTGCGGCTCTCATTGCAGCGGCTCTTGATGCTCGGCAACTCGAAATATGGACCGATGTAGATGGTTTCATGACTGCCGACCCTAAGGTTATCTCATCGGCCTACGTAATCAGCCACCTCACCTACATCGAAGCAATGGAGTTGTGCAACTTCGGAGCTAAAGTTGTGTATCCGCCAACAATCTATCCTGTATATCACAAAAACATTCCGATACTTATAAAAAACACTTTCAATCCATCGGCTCCGGGTACACTTATCACCGAACACATCCCTGCAAATGAGTCAAAAGCCATAAAGGGAATATCTTCAATCAACGATACATGCCTCATCACACTTACGGGATTTGGTATGGTTGGCGTAATTGGAGTCAATTCACGCATTTTCAATGCACTTGCTCGCAACGGAATAAGCGTATTTCTCGTTTCGCAGGCATCATCGGAACATAACACGTCATTTGCTGTAAAAAACAGTGATTCCGACACCGCAGTAGCCGTATTGAAAGAAGAATTTGCTGCCGAACTCACAACCGGTGAAATCAGCGACATTACACCTGAGCGCGACCTCGCCACTGTGGCTATAGTCGGCGAGAACATGAAACATACTCCGGGCATAGCTGGTAAACTGTTCAACACACTTGGCAGAAACGGTATAAATGTAATAGCATGCGCCCAAGGCGCATCCGAGACCAACATCTCGTTTGTCATCAAGCTTGATAGCTTGAGAAAGGCATTAAACGTCATTCATGACTCTTTTTTCTTATCAGACACACAAGTCTTGAACCTGTTTGTAATCGGCATCGGAAATGTTGGACGAAACCTGTTACAGCAGATTAGCAAACAAAAAGATAATCTGATAAACAACAAGGCTCTGGAACTTCGTGTGGTAGGACTCGCAAATTCGCGCAAGTGCATTTTCTCACGCCAAGGTATCGACATAGACGATGTTGACAAGGCTTTACGCCAAGCCGACATTGATGCATCACCCGAACACATAGTGCATGAAGTGGTAAAAATGAATATTTTCAATTCAGTTTTTGTCGACTGCACGGCATGTAAGGAAATTGCCAACTTGTATAAAACTTTATTAAACCATAATGTGAACGTTGTCGCAGCCAATAAAGTTGCCGCATCGTCAAAATATTCTACCTATAGCGAACTTAAACACATTGCCCGCAAGCGTGACGTAAAGTTTCTGTTTGAAACAAACGTAGGTGCGGGATTGCCAATCATTAACACTATAAACAATCTAATCAATTCAGGCGACAAGATTCTAAAAATCGAAGCGGTACTTTCGGGTACGCTCAATTTCATATTCAATACCGTCAGCAGCACAACCCCCTTGAGCCAAGCCATCGAAATGGCAAAAGAGGCAGGATATAGCGAGCCCGACCCTCGTATCGACTTAAGTGGACGGGACGTGATTCGTAAAATCGTGATACTTGCCCGTGAGGCCGGATATAAAGTGGAACAAGAAGACGTGGTAATGGGCGACTTCATTCCGAAAGAATGTTTCGAAGGCAATGCTGACGATTTCATCAACAATGTGAAAAAATATGATGCCACCTTTGAAGGTATGCGAAAGCAGTCGGAGATGAAACACAAGCATATGCGCTTCGTTGCTAAACTCGAAAATGGAGTTGTTTCCACCGGATTGCAGGAAGTGGGAAAAGAGCATCCTTTTTATTCACTTGAAGGGAGTAATAATGTGATATTGATCACCACTGAACGCTATAAAGAATACCCGATGGAAATAAAAGGCTACGGAGCTGGTGCCGAAGTTACGGCAGCAGGCGTGTTTGCCGACATCATCAGCATTGCCAACATTAGATAATCAAAACTCTAAGTTGACCAAGATGAAACACATTATCATATTAGGCGATGGAATGGCTGATGAGCCAATATCGGCTTTGGGCGACCGTACACCCATACAAGCTGCCGACACGCCTGCAATGGACTGGATAGCCGGTGCAGGACGTGTAGGTCAATTATACACCATCCCTGCTGGATATGAACCAGGAAGCGAAGTAGCACATTTATCCCTATTGGGATACGATTTACACACGGTTTTCGAAGGGCGTGGTTCACTTGAGGCCGCAAGCATGGGTATACCAATTGAAAATGGAGAGATGGCCATGCGCTGTAATCTAATATGTATCAAAAACGGTATTATCAAAAATCACTCGGCAGGACACATAAGTGATGCCGAAGCTCATGAACTTATAAATTACCTCGAAGAAAAACTCGGTACAGACACTATACACTTTTATCCTGGAGTTTCCTACCGCCACTTGCTGAAGATTAAGGGAGGTAAAAAGCAACTTCACTGCACACCTCCACATGATGTCCCGGGAACTCCGTTTCGCAATGTTATGGTAAAAGCCTTGACTCCTGAAGCCGAAGACAGCGCACGACTTATCAACGACTTAGTGTTGCGTTCACAAGAATTATTGGCGAATCATCCGGTCAATATAAGGCGTATTGCCGTCGGAAAAGACCCCGCCAACAGCATTTGGCCATGGTCGCCTGGTTATCGTCCGGCAATGGAAACTTTGCAACAAAAATATGGAATTAACCACGGAGCCGTGATTTCGGCAGTCGATCTCATCAGAGGAATAGGTGTATATGCAGGTCTTGACCCAATCATTGTCAAAGGAGCAACAGGCCTGTATGACACAAACTATGAAGGGAAAGCACAAGCAGCCATTGATGCCTTGAACAACGGATATGATTTTGTGTTTCTCCATGTAGAAGCAAGCGATGAAGCCGGACATGAAGGTGATTACGAACTTAAAGTCAAAACCATCGAATATCTCGACCACCGTATATGCCAACCCATCATCGATGCTACGCTAAATATGGAAGAGCCTGTCACTATAGCATTGTTACCCGACCATCCTACCCCGTGCCGACTGCGTACACATACATCAGCACCCGTGCCATTCGCCATTTTCAGACCCGGCGAACGTCCCGACAGAGTGCCGCGATATGACGAAGAAGTCGCGCAATATGGAATGTATGGAACATTGTCGCGTGACGAGTTCATGAAGGCTCTTTTCAATAACTGAAAAGTAACAACGTTTTTGCTATCACAGACTCCACCAAAACTCAACATAAACAATATGAAATTCTACAGTACCAACCGACAATCTCCACCCGTATCACTCAGAGAAGCCGTAATACACGGGCTTGCTCCCGACCGTGGATTATATATGCCACAACATATAGGCACTTTGCCAAAAGCGTTTTTCAACAACATTGCACAGATGTCGCTTCAGGAAATATCATATATTGTGGCAAACACTATTTTTGGAGAAGATATCGATACTGACACTCTCAAAGAAATCGTCTGTGACACTCTAAACTTTGACATTCCATTGCGGCATATAAGCAACGATCGTTATTGCCTTGAACTGTTTCATGGTCCAACACTTGCATTCAAAGATGTGGGTGCTCGCTTTATGGCTCGCATGTTAAGCTATTTTAACAAACAGATGGGAAATCATCTCTGTCTCAACGTGCTTGTAGCTACATCTGGTGACACAGGCAGTGCCGTAGCCAATGGTTTTCTCGGTGTAGAGGGAGTGCGTGTATTCGTCTTGTACCCCATGGACAAAGTGAGCAAGATTCAAGAAGCCCAATTCACGACACTCGGACAAAACATAACTGCCCTTGAAGTGAACGGCACATTCGACGATTGCCAAGCTCTCGTGAAAAACGCTTTCATGGATAAAGAACTAAACGAACGTATGTTGCTGACAAGTGCCAACTCAATTAACGTGGCCCGTTTCTTACCACAATCGTTTTACTACTTCTATGCCTACGCACAATTGGCTCAACGTGAGCAAGACACCTCCAACATTATCGTTGCAGTACCAAGCGGTAATTTTGGGAATTTAGCTGCAGGCCTTATCGCTAAGCGAATGGGGCTACCAATAAAGCGGTTTATTGCCGCCAATAATCGCAACTGCGTGTTCTTCGATTACCTGCATACCGGACAATACACTCCACGTCCATCTATTGCCACTATTGCCAACGCCATGGACGTAGGCGACCCAAGCAACTTTGCACGCATTCTTGACCTTTATGCCAAATCACACAGTGCAATATGTGCCGACACAAGCGGTTGCTCATACACCGATGAGCAAATAAGTCAAACCATCAACGACACGCTACAAACCGACGGTTACCTGCTCGACCCTCATGGAGCCGTGGCTTACCGTGCGCTTACCGAACTACTGCAACCGCACGAAGTGGGCATCGCCCTCGAAACGGCACACCCTGCCAAATTCAGAAGCACTATGGAACATATTACCGGAACAGAAGTAAAAATACCCAACCGGTTGGGAAAATTCCTCAATGGGCAAAAATCAACCATCAAAATCAATTCGGGATTCAATTCATTCAAGAAATTCCTCTTGCAAACATTATAGCACAAACATAAATACACATTCAGATACTTCTGTTCACCATAATACATAAGGATAACCATAAAGCCCATACTTGAAGATACGAAAAGCCAACTAATTCATGCACAAAGTGTTGCGAATTGGTTGGCTTTTTTGTACTTTCAGTGTCGGACACGCCCAAGGCCATAGATGCCTTGCGTGTGTCAGTGGAGAGTTACTTCACCACCACCTTGACGGTGCTGCCGTCGGCCTTCTTCACTATGTTGACACCCTTCACAGGTGAGCCTATGCGCATGCCGTCGAGCGTGTAGCGCGCTACCTCGGTGTCATCACCGTCGACAGTCACGCCGCTTATGCCGGAGGAGTCGTCACTACCGTCACCGTCATCGCCGTCGAAGTCAATCACGTAGGTAACAATGGATACTGTCAGGGTTTCTTCGTCAGCGTCATACGCAAAGCCTATCATGCGCTTGCCGTCGGGGGTGATGTCAACCGGCGTGTTGATGCCAAGGATACCGTTTACCTCGTCAAGATGCGCCATGTACGTCAGGTCAGGGTATCTTTCGGATATCATCACAGGCTTCTCCTCGCCGGGGTACCAGATGTAGGCCTGCCTCTCAACAACGACCTTAGTGGTGGTGAAGCACACTACCGTCCCGTCGTCAGAAACGGAGGAAGTTTCCATGTATACATAGTTCCCCGGATCCGCGAAGCGTTCTTCGTCCAGCGGCTCCATGGTCAGCTCCCCGGTCTCGAGGTCGTAAAGCCCCGCCCTGAGGCATCCGTAGTCTTCATCCGGTACGGAAAGGTCCATCGACACGTACCTGCCGTTGTGGCTGAGATCGCTGCCATAAAAATAGCCGTAAGGCCTGTCGGGGTCGGTGGAAGAGGAGTAGGAGACGTACCTTGCTAACGCGTCGTACTCGTAGGAGCCGTCATCCTGCCTGTACCACACTACCAGTGGGTAGCGGCTCAGGCGGTCGCGGACATAACCAATCAGCACCGAGCCGTCGCCCGACACCCTGCTAACCGCAGCACCGTATGTGGTTCCAATGCTAAGCTCGTCTTGCGTCGGGTATGGCAGAATCTCGAATTCGCCGTCCCTCCAGATGCAGGGATAGAGAAAGGATGTATAAGAATCATCATCAACCCTACAAAAACCTCCTATTATGCTCAGGTCGTCGCTTGCATGTCTTGCCGTAGCCCTGCTGTATCCGTCGGGCACGGGCAACTCGGTGGAGGTGCCGTCGATGGAAACAACCTGCGTAACGCCGCCGTTTATGCATACCGCCCTGCCGTCATCACTTACGTGTTGGATGTTCCGGCTTTCCGACGTTGACGTGTCTGAAAACACTGCGGCTTCGCCCGTTTCAGTGTCATATACGGCCACCACGTTTTGGCTGTACCCTACATACATGGCGATGTATCTGCCGTTAGGAGAAACAGCCCTTCCTATAAGAGTTTCATAAACGTTGCCGTCGGCGTCGGTTATTTCACTGATGACCTGCATCGTCTGCGCGGAAGCGGCAGCGCATGCGCACAACGCCACTATAAGCGTAGCGGACTTGCGGAAAAACTTATGTAAAGGAGACTTTTCCATAAGTACA
>CAYNBZ010000005.1:0-65536 GCA_964395975.1 uncultured Muribaculaceae bacterium
CGAATTAAAGCGAAAAGCCATTGAAGTTGCACAAGAAAGAATAGGCTAATCCTCACATATATCGGGAACTATATGGTATCATCATCACATAATTCCCGATATTAATATTTGATAATCAGATTGATATTTTACAATATTCGGTTCAAGCGTGAGAATGTGCATCTTTTTTATCGTCTGGTGCGATATTGTGTTATTTTTTTACTATTTATGACCGATTGTTTCTAAGCTGTGCTCTTTGTATGCCCTTGGGTTAAACATGCTTGGGCATGGTCGCGGTGATTACTTTTTATGATGAAATTTGTGTAACTTTGTAGGCTTAATTTTGGAGATATGGCATCTGAAAAAGATATAGAAATAAAAGGAGCGCGTGTAAACAATCTTAAAAATATTAATCTTACCATACCTCGGGGCAAACTGGTAGTTATTACAGGGCTGTCGGGATCGGGAAAGTCTTCATTGGCATTTGATACGCTTTATGCTGAGGGTCAGCGTCGGTATGTCGAGAGTTTGTCGTCATATGCTCGTTTATTTCTTGGCAGAATGCCTAAACCTGAGTGCGATTTTATAAAAGGGCTGCCACCGGCAATTGCCATAGAGCAAAAAGTAAACACCCGGAACTCGCGCAGTACGGTTGGAACTTCTACAGAGATATATGATTATCTGCGATTGTTGTTTTCTCGTATTGGGAAAACTATTTCACCCATTTCGCACCAAATTGTAAAAAAACACACGCCTGCCGATGTGTTGGCAGCCATAAATGCCTGTCCTGATGGAACACGTTTTGCATTGCTTGCCGATATTGAAATGCCACAGGGACGCAGCTTCAAAGAGCAACTTGATGTGTATATAAAAGAGGGATATTCGCGACTTGAATGTAACGGGTCGTTTATTTCAATACAGGAAGTGTTGCAAAACGACACAATTACGAATGCTACCGATTATCATCTGCTCATTGACCGTATGGCCGTAACGCACACTCATGAGGACGATACACGATTGCTTGATTCGATAGAAACAGCGTTCTTTGAGGGACATGATAAGTGTCGGGTAAAACTATGGACTGACGGTGGTGTGAAAGATATGGAATTTTCAACTCGTTTTGAAGCTGATGGAATTATTTTTAAGGAGCCTACCGACCTGATGTTTAATTTTAACAATCCAATTGGTGCATGTCCTGTATGTGAAGGATTTGGGAAGGTGATAGGGATAGATGAAAACCTTGTTGTTCCAAATAAAACATTATCGGTTTATGATGATGCGGTTTTTTGCTGGCGAGGGGAAAAAATGAGCGAATGGAAACGTGAATTTATAAAGATAGCTTCAATTGTTGGTTTCCCGATACATAAACCTTATTTACAACTCACCGAGGATCAGAAATCATTTTTATGGCATGGCAACGACCAATTCCCGGGTATTGACGGATTTTTTAAATATATAGAAAGTAAGATTTATAATATACAATATCGTGTTTTGCTTGCTCGCTATCGGGGTAAGACTGTTTGTCCCGAGTGTCATGGCTCTCGGTTGAAACGTGAAGCGGCATATGTGCTTGTAAACGGTGCAAGCATAACAGATCTTGTGAAGATGCCCGTCACAGATTTGTATGATTGGTTTATGAATTTACAACTTGAAAAGGAAGATGCGGTTGTTGCTCGCCGACTTTTAGTTGAGATTCGTAACAGAATCAAGTTTTTGTTGGATGTCGGGCTTGGTTATCTTACACTCGACCGCGTGTCATCAACACTGTCGGGCGGCGAGTGCCAACGCATCAATCTTGCCACGTCGCTTGGCAGCAGCCTTGTGGGGTCGTTGTATATTCTCGATGAACCAAGTATCGGACTCCATTCACGTGATACAGACCGACTTATTAGTGTGTTGAAAGCGTTACGGGATATAGGCAACAGCGTTGTTGTCGTTGAGCATGACGAGGAAATAATACGTGCTGCCGATTATCTTATTGATATAGGACCGGAAGCCGGGAGTAATGGCGGCAAGGTTATATATCAGGGCAATGTGGAACATTTGCATTCGGCACCGGATAGTTATACGTTGCGTTATCTCACGGGTGAATTGCAGATACCGGTGCCGGTCATGCGTCGCAAATGGCGAAATTACATTGAAGTGAAAGGTGCCGCTGAAAATAACCTTAAGAATGTGGATGTGAAGTTCCCTCTTGGTGTAATGACTGTTGTGACCGGAGTAAGCGGTTCGGGAAAATCGACTCTTGTCAAGGATATTTTGTACAGGGCATTAATGCGTAATCTTGGTGAGGGTGGTGAAGCACCCGGTACATTCTCGGAACTGTGTGGCGATTTAAAGATGGTGCAGACAGTGGAATTTGTTGATCAAACGCCGATTGGTAAATCCACACGCAGCAATGCTGCAACATATCTGAAAGCTTTTGATGAAATACGCAAACTCTATGCCGAGCAGCAATTGTCACAGCAAATGGGTTACAGTGCCGGCTACTTTTCATTTAATTCACCGGGTGGGCGTTGCGAGGAGTGTAAGGGTGATGGAACCATAACCATTGAAATGCAATTTATGGCCGACATAACGTTGCAATGCGAAAGTTGCCATGGCAAGCGATACAGCAGCAGTGCGCTCGAAGTGGAGTATCGTCATAAAAACATAAGTGATGTTCTCGACATGACTGTCAATGAAGCCATAGATTTCTTTTCGCAAGGTTCCGGCAGTACTGAAAAGAAGATAGTAAAAAAGTTGCGTCCGTTGCAGGATGTCGGGCTTGGATATATTAAAATAGGGCAGTCTTCATCAACTTTGTCGGGAGGAGAAAACCAACGTGTCAAACTTGCTTATTATTTGAGCAATGAGAAACAGTCTCCCACACTTTTCATTTTTGATGAACCAACCACCGGATTGCATTTCCATGATATCAATACACTTATGCAATCGTTCAATCAATTGCTGAAGAATGGGCATACGGTATTGATAATCGAGCATAACATGGATGTAATAAAATGTGCCGACCATATTATCGACATGGGTCCTGAAGGAGGTGCTGAAGGTGGTTATGTGGTATGTACCGGTACTCCCGAGGAAATCTCTAACTGTCCTCAAAGTTACACAGGTCGCTATCTTCGTGACAAATTACAATAGATCGGTCGCTGTATATCACAGCACATGATGGTTTCCTGTGTGGGCCATATTTCACCATCAACTTCAGCCCCCGATGATTAGTGCAGCATAAAGTCTGTATTAGTTTTGGAATATGTCGGTTGGAGTTATTCTTATTCTCATATATTCTTCTCCTCGATTATCCTTATAAATAAAAAAAATATTTACATTTTTCATTATCATTTCTTTCTTGCAGGAAAAGATCAATGGTGTTGCTTTCAATTCAGCAACGAGCTCATTTTTTATTTCAGTCAATATGCTATAATCAATGTCCGACGCATCAGCTTCTTCTTCAATCCCATATTCATAATAAACATTATTACCGTTTATATATGCGTCCGTGAGCCAAACACCATCTTCTATATAACATGGAATATCGGATTGCTTTATTTCCATTTCGAAGATTTCCAATATGGAATAAGGTGTTATTTCGCCATTATCCATTTTCTTTTTTATCTCATTTAATCGTTGAGAGCTGAGTGATACGGACATTAAAATATTCTTTGTTTCTTTATTTGTATAAATGCATTCTATGCCTATTCCATTGTCCATAAGCTTTTGAAGAAACGTCGATGTATCTAATGTGTTTATTATCCTTGCCACGTTCCTATCAGAATTTACTGCTTTTTCGGCATAGGAAGGGAAGTAGTCCTGCCAATCTTGTTCGCTTATCTCACATGTATATGTGATTAAGCTGTCGTTCAGTTCAATATTTGTAATCCATAAGTCTGTTGGAGGTATTTTAATCGGTAGAGACGATTTCATGCTTTCCAGTTCATTTTGTAATTCCTTTAACGCAGCTTCTCTTTTTCTTTCTTTTGAAGCAGTGCTATTGCAACTTGTCAACATAAGAAATGCAAGTACCAGACAGATTGTTCCGTTAAGATATTGTTTCTTTTTCATAATTGATATACTTTTTCAGAAAAAATACGCCATAGATGTTCCGATATATTTGCTGTCACCAACATGTGTATATCTTGAGTTTTCGTTTATGTCTTGTTTGTAATATATCATCCAATCAATATGACGCCATCCGACACCTAACCCTCCGCCAACGGTAAATCGACTTTCGATATCTTTATTGCGAACAGCATTATAGTTACCAAAAGCACTTGCATATAACTTTGACTTTTCTCCTGTACTGCACAGATTCACTTTAAGTTTGGCATAAACAGGTAAATGAAACTTAGTTTCATAATCTGGGTATATTACTCCGGCCTTTACTCCGGCTTCAAATTGAACCGGTGCCATAAAATTTCCAATTCTTATGTTTATTCCAAAGTTGTAATAATAAATATCAGTTGAGGATACACTCCCACCCAAGTCTAAAAATTCTATTCCAAAGTTAACATACCCTCCATTGGCTTTAGCCTGAGCCCTTCGTCTTTTACGCTTATATTCTGAGTAACTTTTCTTTGCATTTTTCGCATATGATTTTACCACATTCCTTGTGGAATCATCTTTCGCATAAGACAAAGCCTGATTGATAGTGTAATCCTCTACAAACATAGAAAAGTTTTTAGCCATTGAAACTGCAACCATGTTTGACACTGTATTGTAATACTTCCCATGGGGATATTTCCATAAGAATGCTTTCAAATCTTTTTGTTTTGAATTTTTTGTAAGAGAGGTATAGTCATGAAATTCCATACACTTGTCAAAAAGAGGGCGGTTTGAATCTTGTAAATAATTTCTTCCACCTGCAATGCAAAATTCACCATATGCTTTTTCCAGATCTCCGCTTTTATAGTGGTTTACGGCTTTGATTTCATGTATTCGTCTTTTTGCCGCTTCAATGTAGGATGATTTCGGGAATTTTTGCATAAAATGTTCCATATCCTCTTCCTTATCACTGTCTTTGATAATTAACCATGCAGAAACAGATTGCAGTTCTGTAATAGCTTCATTCGCTTGATTTACATAAATTTTATATTTTGAATTATTGATGTATTCATTATAACCATCAATTGTATTGGTCGATTTAGCTTTTTCCCATAAATCATAATCCGCTATACGGTTGTTTATTTCTTGGACATATTTCCCACGAGGATACATTTTGAGATATTCATTATACGCTTCAATCGTACCCTTTTGACATGCCTTTTCATAATTGATTTTCTCGACACGCTGTCTTTCTTCAAGCTCTTTTTGATGCTGTTTCGCATACTCTTTAAGAGTTTGTGCTTGACAATTTATTCCGCACGACAATGCAAAAAGCATCAATAGGCTAAACAAGGTTGTTCTCATAAGCTATTTTCCAGTTTCAATACATCTATCTAATTCATCAATTTTTTCTTTTATTTTTTGCGGGGTAGTTTGTCGATTAAAAATTTTCAGATAATCTACTACCTCTGTAAGCATATAGCCTATATATGTATTTCGCCAATCATCATATTGTTTATATCGAGCAAAAATACGGCTTTGGGTTATCTTATTAATCCATCCTTCACTTTGGCCGCTACTTGCAAAAGGTCCATTGCATTCTTGATGGATACTTTTAAGTAAATCGGCCATTTCACTTATGTCGGCTTTGTAACTTTTCAGCAATTTGTATCTAATCATATACTGTTTTTTTAATGAATCATTTTGTACGGACTCATAAGCCGGTATCGCTATGTAGTTCACAATATATTCGTTGTATGGAAAATACAAGGGAAATGATGCCATACCGATAATTTGCTTGTCTCCTTTTATTAATTTGTCCATTAGGGATTTGTTCTGCTTTTGTTCATCGGTATATTTCTCCATATAGAAACGCAGGCTATCGTTTAAGGTTTTATTTTGGTCACGCAGACTATTACAAGCATTATCTAGTTTTTGATGTTTGTCGTTCAACACCTTGATAGAGTCCCTGTATCCAATCAATCTTAGATAGTCGCTTTCTTTTATCTTTATCTCCGTTTCAGTGTTCGCAGACACCCCCTGAGATATGGTATCTGTTTGTAAACCAAAGTCCGACTCCTCTTTTTCGATGCCTTGAGCTAATATCAAAGAGTTAGACATTAACGATATGAACAATATGAAAATAATATGTTTCATTATCTGTTATTTTGTTGTTGGTTATAAGTTTCATTATTGTAATATGAGCTTGCTTGATTATAGTAATTACGCGCGCGAGTCCATAATGGTTCAACACTTTGTTTCGTACCATACAAAGCTGCTGCCGTGTTGTCGTATTCTGTCACAATGGCATCAACTTGAGGTACCAATATATTGTCGTAATATGATTGGCTATAATATTGATATTGAGATAATTTTTCGACTTCTGCGCTTATGTATCTATAATGCGATTGGGCAATTCTGCTCCTCACAGAGTTGAGGGCGTTTTTTAAGTCCGTGCAATTTGAGAGATATTGGTCATCGGCGAACTGTCTTGCCCTGCTTATTACAGATTGCGCATTGGCTATTCCTCTAAAACTTGTACTATTGCTTATTTGTCGTGCTTGTTTGTACCTATCTATTGTTTGTTCTATGATGTTCAAAGAATCCTTTGTAGACCCCCAAATTACATCAGTGTTGTCGCTATGTTTTATCATCTGTAGTCTTGCGATTTCTGATAACATCTGTGCATGGTCACTTTCATACCAAATAGATTGTTCAAATTTATCAAAGCATCGTTTTAGATACATTGGCATATAAATGCCAACTGTCATGTCCAATTCCTTGTCTGCTTCTACTTTTCGTATTTTGTCTTCTTGACAGTATATTTTAATACGATCAATGGTGGTGAGGAATACTGAATCAATAGACTCTTCATTGGATGCGTTTTTCAGACTTGTCTTGCATTGAGCCAAGTCTGAACTATAAACATTGATTTGTTCCGGTGCCGTTGGCGGGTTTACTTTAGTTTTGGCATATACCATGATGCCACCGACTGCTAGTATTAAAGCTACCAGCAATATCACTATTTTTAATATTGTCTTCATTTTTTCCGTATTAATTATGTAGGCATAACGTCAGAAAAGTTTGGTTCATCTTGAGATTCTGGCTCTGCAGCTTGTCCTGTGCTTCTAGTGCTGCTTTTCGTTTTTCCATCTGGCTGTGCTTGCTCTTTTCCCTGTTTTTCAGACAAAGCTGTCTGTAAACGGTTAACATAATTGGATATGACTATTATTTTATCCGAGGAACTAGTATTATAATACTCGTGAAGCACAACTCCTTTTTCTGAACAATTTTTTGCTGCATCTATAATGTCTTTGAATTGTCTACATTGTCCAAGGTCAGAGTATTTTTGACCCGTGAGTGATTGCAATTCAAAAGTATTCATTGCATCAAACAGACCTCTTGTGATTTCGTAACGTTCAAGACTATCCTTATGCCATTTATTGTTTCTGTCCAAATAAGCAATGGCAGCTTTCTTTTCATCAGTTTTCTCAGTAAGCTCATCAGTTTTTCCCTTCTGCTGTATATCCGTCGTCTCATTATTTTTTTCTATAATAGGAGGCCAGCCTAATTGGAATTTGTGGTTGTCAAAGTAATCATCTATCGCAATATAGCCTTGATATAATCCCAATATTACGGATAGGGATATAAATCCTATTAAAAAATATTTTAGCTTTAACTTCCTAATATTTTTTGTGTTATAACGCAAGTGTTCTCCATCCTTAGAATAGCCTTTAAGCGGCATTGATTTAGAATTCTTTTTGGTCTTTATAATGATTGTCGCATCTTCATCAAGTCCATTCCCTTCTTGTCGGGGAAGTACAAATTCCTGAATATTTTCTTTTGCTTTTAGGTAAATTGGGATATTTTCTTTTATAGAGATGCGTTCATTATACGTTTCATATCCATCACAATAAACTTCAACTTCATGACTGTTGTCTGAGTTCTCGACAGCATAAAGGATTCCTTTATTGTCAAAGGATTGTCCATCGACTTTAATCTCAGCTTTTGAAATTAAAGAAATGTGATTCTCTTCATCATAGACACGAAACCATTCACGTCGTATACAGCGACGAATTTCTTCAGGCTTGGGAACAAATTCTATTTTCTTGTTAGAAGATACAGAGATCTCCTGTGGGATATCTTTATACCCTTCTTTGCACCATATTATGTGAAGAACTCCACTGCAAGGAATTTCTATTGGTTTGGAAAATAGGATTTTTTTGGTTTTTGAGGCCATTATAAATGGTCTATATCCGAATTTTGTTACTGGTGGTTCCAACCTAATGTAGTTTGATTTCGTTTCTTTAAGCTTTATACAATCTGTATATATTTCGGATGTTGAATCAAGTAGAAACACACCTTTATAGTTTGAGTATTCTGTTTGGACTATTTCACTATCAGTTAATAGTTCTTCTAAGGTATAACCTGTACCTATCCCGTAACCTCTGTAAGCCAGTGAACCATGTTCATTGGAGACCACACTATCTGGCGCAGCGAAGAGAACATCTTTTTCGCGGTATTCTTCCGAGAAAAGATTTTTCAACTTTTCCTTATCAATGCCACCTTTACATGTTATTGCACTTTCAACAGTTTTGATTATTTCGTGTAATTTATATGTTGATATATCTATTTTTGAAGGAATATGAATCCAAGCTGCCGTATTATCGTCTGCTCTTCCACTTCCTTCCGGTCGTGCTTTAATTATAGCTATCATATAGCCATTTATGCCAAAGAAACGCAAAAGGATAACCACCTTTCTTGTGCCATCAAAATTCTTTAATTCCTTAATGTATGGTCGAACATCTGTAGCATATCTAGACCATACACTATCTTTTTCTTTGTTAAAAGAGAATGCCTCTCTTTCTCCGTTATCGGTAATTTTTAATATAAAACCTATTTTCATATCTTTATCCTTTAAGAATTCCTTCAAACCAGCCCCGTTTCCCATTTCTGTAGCTTGCAGAACGTTGTAACATTATCTTGACCACATTTTCTGCTGGTTTAGCATTAAATTTACAATAATTCTGGAAGCATACTTCACCTAGTGAGAAGGCTATTTTTTCGACTCGTCCTTTGTTTATTTCGTTTTCTTTACAGATTTGTTCTAGACCGTTGTAAAAGCCTAAATAATTTTCGTTTATATATTGATTGATGATTTTTTGTTTATTGTCGTCTTTAATTTTATCAGTTTTTGTTATCATTATATAAATGGCATCTGTATCCTTTTCGAAAATTTTTGTATTTTTTATATAGGAAACGACTCCATCTAACCATACTTTTTGAGGAAGTCCTTCATAAAGTCGTTCTTCTGCGCCATATTCAATAACGAAAATATGTATCTTTCTATTCCTTGAACGATTACCTATCAAAACATTATGCAACGTATCAAGCATTCCTCGTTGTATTGTATCAAGCTCATCTCTAGCCTTGTCTTTATACATACAACGCATCAACTCACCTGCCATATCTATACATGTTATTGGATGTCTTTTATCTTCATCTATAAGATCGAAGCCCATTTCATAAAATGAGGTTGGTGAAGTTCCTTCCATAAGTGTTCCCATTTTTCCATCTTGAAACAGATTGATTAATTTTGTCATATATCCATAGCCTTGAGATTCTGTATCAGGATCCATAGTCTTAGCAATACGACCACTTGCAGCAACACTTAATATTGCCCCCAATGCACAACTTTTTCCGGAAGATGGAATACCCCAAAAATAAATTTCTGTGGATTGCTTATTTATCTTGATAAGTTTCTCGGGTGTTGGAAAGGTATGAGGAGGATCACCCCTAAACATTCGTTGAATAAAAGCACGATCTATGTTTATGCTTAACAAATCTTCTGTGCTGATCAGATTCTCTTCCCAGATTAACCTTTTTATGACACCAGAACTAAGAAAATTATGATCTTCAGATAATTTGCCAAGTAACTCCTGTTTTGTTATTTTTTCACTTTTAAGATACTCAGATATAATATCTATAGTCAAATCATCTTTTGCCTCACGGTCTTTTGTTTCACTTGTTGATGTCTGTATGTTGTTAATCTCACATACCAATGCATCAACATTCTCATCCATTATTTCTTCATATAGAAGTCTGTCTATCAAATCTTTTGCTTTATTTATATAATTGCTTTGAGGATATGCATTTATAAACTCACGTAATGAGTTAATGTTATCTTTGTCAACTAAAGTCCAAGCATCATCAGTTGTTGTTTGAATATATTCATCCTCTTTTTGTTTTTCTATTTCGGCTTTTATAGAGCGGACCTTACTGCGATAAGCTCCACCGGGGAACGTGTCTAAATACCACTGAGCTACCTCAATGGTTTTTTCATTTTGCACTTTTTCCCATGCAAGTTCGTCTGCATTATCAAGCAGTTCTTTCACCTTCTTGCGTTTGACAGCATCAAATTCGCCATCTGTGTCTTTCACAAGTTCATCAAATGTAACAATGTCTTGTTGGACATACTCAACAAGCTGTTCAGCTGAATATTCAGCCACATTATCCAATATTTTTTGTTTAGTTGGCATAAGTCTATTCTATATTATTTAGGGCATTCACCGTATTCATTAGTTTCCTTGTCTCCATCCGCAAACAGCATCCAAAATCCATAGAAGGGGATGATTTGATACCATCCGGAGTTCCCTCTGTCGTGGCAACGTTTAGCACCTTGTGCCCATGCAAACCAGTAAAAAAGAATTAAAAGTATTAAGTATATAGCAAAAAGGCCTTCACTTTTTGTGGCATCAATTGCGGAAACAATTATCCCCATAAAGATGTACACAAAGCACATGATTATAAAGGATATGCCATATTCCAACCTTCGAATCCTCCCTTTGAATGAAAACGGGTTTCTAAACATTTTAGGTTTTTGTTTGCTCCCTGTTTGGTTCATTGAAGATTCGTTTCCGTCATTTTGGTTACTATTTGCATTCTCGGTCGAGGGTACAATAAATGGTGGAATATTAACCAAAACTTTGTCTTCTTCAGGTGCGGTTTCTACATCATCAATAAGTATTTGTTTATCTACGTTCTCTCTGCTGTCATTCTGCAAAGATGGTGGTGTTACAGTGTGTTCTGTTGCTTCCGCCGGTCTTGATAAGATATCCTTTACACGCTTCTTTAACAGTGGGGTAAATTGTCCTTCTGTATCATGACCGAGTTCATACAATGTTACGACACCCGAACGAATGGCATCGGCTATTTCCTCAGGGCTGAAACGTTGAATATTTTTCAATAACTCTTTTTTACTTGCCATAATATTTTTGATTTAAAAAGTTCCACTGTAAATGTCATCGTTTTGTTCATTCTGCGTTGGATTGCTTTCGTCATTCTCATCGTATTCTTCGGTGTGGGTTTGTTTTATTCTGTCAGCAGAAAATGGCCATAAGTGATAAATACCATTAGCCTTTGTGTTCCTGCTTTGCAATAAGTATGGGAACAACAACATAATGAACAATATTACACTAGTCCAAATTGTATGGAAATTAATGCCTTTTTTGGTTGTATATATCTTGCTCAAATCCGTAAGGCCTTGTATTGCAGCACTGATAGCACTATTATTTTCACCAAAAGATGCAATTTCTTCTTGGTTGCCAGCCTCATTGCTTAATACAGGCATAGAGTATTTATTCAATGTGTTGTTCCAATTTGTAATGGCGGTTGATATTTCTTTAATGTTTCCTACAAGGAATGCATTCCAGACACTGGCTCCTTGATTGGCATTATCTATCCATTTGTTAGCCCAATATTCCAGAATCTCTGTGTTTTGTGACAATAGTTGAAGTTGCAGCGTTCTTACATAGTCTTGCTTCTGCATTTGGTCATCGATACCTGTAAAGCCGCTGTTAATGTAAGTTTCAGGATCATTATTTTTGTTGTGTATGACAAAAGTAAGAAACTTGTCATATCTTTCAATCCTGTTATTTGCATATGTATTGTAGTCAGTGAACAATTGTTTTGACTTGTTGATTGCTTGATTGAAATTTTCCTCAATCTTTTCATGCTGTCCCATTACTGTCCAAAAATGGTTGTAAGGTAACATTGTCCAGCAAAATGCTATCGGACATAGGCAAATCAGTATGCGCTCAATGATTATACTACGGTTGAATTTTTCATTGGTGCCCTTATATATTTGGGCCCCAATGAAAGTGCAGAGCAATAATGTATCAATTATCAATACCTTAATGGCTGCTTTCTCAAAATCACCTCCGTTTTGATAAAAATCACCCATATAAGCAACGTAGCTTATGAATATCATTGCAACAAAAGCAATGATGTGTCCCCATGAGAACTTCAACGTCTTGTTCCAGGAATATTTATTCACCGTTTCCATTGTGTGTATTTTATTTTATTTCTTGTTCCAATTCGTTTATTTTTTTATCTATGGCATCTCGTTGTGCCTTTAATTGTTCTATCATTTCTTTGATGGCATTGTATCCATCGTCATTTGTTTGTTGTTCAGATGTTTCATTTGAATGTTGTGACTCATTGCCAACATTCTCCGGAGAAGGTTTATCGGTTATGTCCCCGTTTCTCACTGCGATGAGGAATTTGTCTAGGACGAGCATAGAAGGAACATACCGGTCTATTTTCTGCCCAGTCTTTTGCATAGTTCCTATGATTTGTTCAACTTTTATGTCCGGGTTTATGCTTAGTGCCAAAGCGGCAGCACCGCTGATGATGGGGGCTGCCATACTGGTACCGTCCAACATGGCAAAACCACTCTTAGGGAAGCTGCTATATATGCTTACGCCCGGAGCAGAAATATTGCTGCCGATGGAGTAGTTGGTAAAATCGGAGGCCTTTAAGTTAGGGGTAACAGCCGAAACGTTTATAGTATTTTGTGTTTCCCTACAATTAGGTAATACAGCAGTCATTACATTGTCGTTGCCGGCCGCAAAAACGATTATTATGTTTTTATCATTGGCAACCTTGATAATATGCCGGAAAACACGTTCTTCATTTTTAAAATAACTTTTTGCTATTTTCTGTTGATCTTCCAAAGGCAATTGATCCAAGCCACTAAAGCTTGGGCCTATGGAAACATTTACCACATTAGCTCCATTATGAATGGCATACATGATTCCACTGGCAAGAGATGAAAAGGTACACAAACCATTGTCAAAAACCTGTACCGGCATGATTTTGCAATTAGGTGCTATACCTGCAACGCCGTCTGACGACAAATACTGCAAACTGCCGGCAGCAATTCCGGCCACATGTGTTCCATGTCCTTCACCATAACTTAAAGTCCTATTTTGCGTGAACACGTTGTAGCCTTTGTAAAATCTACCGCTGAACATTGGGTGTGTCACATCTATTCCGTCATCTACGATGGCAATGACTATATCAGGGTTGCCTTTGGAAATGGTCCACCCTTCTTGAGCATGAATGGCTTTTAAGTGCCACCCCCTTAGGTTGTCATTCTGTGGAGAGGAAACTGTCCCTTGCAGTTGGATGATCGATTCATCAACCACAAAGAATGCAGGGGATTTAATCAGTTCGGGCAATTCCTCCCTGATTTTATCTCTTTCCGATTCAGGTATCATGATTTGAATCAATGGCACATTTCTGTCACATCCAATAATTTGATATTGGTCGGCTGGGTACTGTTTCTTAAATTCTTGCGCCCACTTATCCAGATCAGGATTATCGTCATCAAAATAGATATTTAAACGGTTAGCAATGATATCGGGAGTTCCTTGATTGCCAACAACAGGAGGTTCTGCGCCTTCGTCCCCTACTATTGGGGCAATGACAGTTCCACCCGGGAGATGCCCGTCTTCATATATGTTCCTAATTTCGCCATTCTTGTCTTTGACCACTCCATTAGCAATACGTATCGTTTCGACATGCGCAACTGTATCGTTATCCAGAACCTCATTGCCATATATATCTTTATGGTATTCTGATGAGCAACTATTGCATCCTCTCAACAAGAACAGCAACAACAATAAAGCCAAAAAACCAAGAATGGACCATAATAACCATTTCAGACATCCATTGCCCGTGAACCATAACCATAAGCGTTTGTGCCAAGGCAATATTTGCACGTATTGTGCATTGAAGACACAATCTTTGTTCAATGTGCAATTGATAGGTTGGTTCCATCCGGTGAATTTATACCCTTTTTTGGGTGTAATAACAGGTATCTCGGATTGCGACAATGTTGTACCTTTGGGCTTTGTCAAGATTGAAATACCTGATATATTACCATGTTCACCGGCAACAAAATGACACTGCACGGTTTCTCTTTCAAAGCGTGCAATGTATGTTGTATCGCAGTATAATGGCGAAGATGTGACAACAGGGTACCACCCAACAAAGCGATAGCCTTCAATGGGCAAAGCATTAGGTATCATGTTTTTGGATATAGTTTCACCTTTGTTTATGCAGATGCTGGCATTACCTTCAATATAACCCAACTCTCCGCATTCAAACGTGATGACTATTTGTTCATCTGGCTCGGGTTCTGATGTCTTTTCGTATCGAGCTGTAAAAATTTCATTTCCTGCCACTTCATATCCAATCGGATCTGGCGACCATCCTTTAAAGGCATATCCATCGTTTGGGATTATCTCGGGAACATCTTTTGCCGTGAGACATATTCCTTTTTCCCTATGAAGGCTCTTGCCAAAATGCCCCTTGATTTTACCATGTGATCCACTATCAAAGGTAATGGTGCATTTTTCTTCATTTTTCAGTCCTTTAACCCATTGTCCCAAGACTTTGTGCTTCTTAGTGTCAGGACGCATTCCCCAAGCGATTAAGACTACCTTGTCATCGTAGCAATAAATAAAGTCGTCATTTACATACTTCAGTGCAGCAGACAATATGTTGCGTTCTTCGGTATTCAGCCGGGATAGAGCATTGTTGTATTGTTCCAATGTCGTTTTCTTTATTTGCTCGTAATGGTCTTTCATACTTCCATGCAAATCTGATAGCGACACAGGGGCATCAGTCCATTCTGCGACATACCAATAAATAAGGCCGTCTTCATAATACGGACGAGCCAGGAAATCACGATATTCTTCCGACACGTAGTTTTGCACGATGCTGTAAACGCTATCATAGCGGAGATACATCGGGTCTGACCCAATACCTTGATAGTCGGTGAAATCTGTATCGTCGATATGACACAACAGGCGTTTATTATAGAAAGTTGCTTTTGTCATGGTCTAATTTACTCGTGATTGTATAATGATTCGCATTCCCCGATTATTTCTCTCATTGCCGCATTCGCTTCAGGGTCTTGTTGCGAAACATCGGCTGAATAAAGAAGTCCAATGGCTAAAAAGTTTTTCCATCTTTGATAGTTGTCCCAAAAAGGCAATTTCATAAGTACGCTAATAGGAACAGTAGTGGGGTCGGAAGCATCATCAAATGCCTTTAATGCTTCAATTAATGTTGTTTTTTTGTGTTCTTTTTTTAGGTACTCAATAGATGTTTCCACATATAAATGACAAGTATCAGCTTTAGCCGACACGGTTTCCATATCTTTGGTATTCATATATTCTCTGCCTACTGAACTGACAAAATTGTTCAGAGTCAATGATGAGAAATCTGCTATTGCGTTTGGCAAGTCTGTTTCAGGGAATACCCGTGAGTATATGTCTATTTTTTTTGAAATAATTTTTTCTACACCCAGTTGTTTGCACAGCGTTTGAAGCATTAAGGCAACCTCATCGCTATAAGGAAGGTATCGTGATATTGCTTTAACCTGTTTGTTGATGAACGTAGCCCAATATTCGAGAATCTCTTTTGATACAACATCTGCTACAGTTGCAGCTATACTGCATTCATTTGTAACTATGTCATCGATAGTAAATCCTTTCTTTTTGTATTCTTCCTCCAAGATATTGGCATCGCAAGCGTAGTAATCACACAGACGTTTGATATTTGTTTCCTTATTGTCTTTCAAATCAACTCCTGCCATAGTCCGAATGAGGATAATCTCATTAAAGTCTTTTGGTGTCTTTGTCTTGAGTACAACTATGTCGTATGCTATCTTACGAATTTCTTCGACTGGTATCATCAATCGGTCAATGATATTGCCAAATATCTCAGGGCGTGTTCCGATGTTCATATCCAATTGATGGCGTATCTTACCGATTATTGTCCTTATTCGTCGATTATTCTGCTCTTTATCCTCCGGCTCATAATAGGCTTGTAATTTGGACAATATATCATTTTTGATTCTGATCAGTTCTTTCTTGTATCTTTCCTGTCTGGCATTGTCCAGATTCCATGATATATTGTTCAAATCCCGGATGATTGTTTTTGATCCGTCATTATTTAAGGCAGCGACGCTGTCCCATGCAATAGATGGATTATGAAAATGCTTCTTGACAAAATCATTATTCAAGAAACTTTTTCGTAAGCTTTCGAAATATTCCGGATAGTCAGAAAATTTATGTACTCCTGTCTCAGAACTACAATTCTCGACATAGCCGTCAAAGACTTGATTTTTGGAAGACCAATAAAAATCACGTAAAAGATATATGCTTTGAAATGCTTCCGAACGAAATATTCCGGACGGCTTTACCCACTTGTCAAACCAAGTGGCAGGCTTGATGATTTCAGGTATTACCGTCTTGAACCGCTTCCAATGCTCATCAAGCTTCTCTTTATTGGATGGCATATCCAATTTGTTACGCTCTAATTCAATGTTGAACTTCGTGGCTATAAAGAATAGTGGCGATACTCCATTGGTGCACGTCAGGCTTTCTGACCTTTCTTCCGGAGTCTTTCCTATATTATGTTCTATCCATTCGTTGATAGTATCTCCTAATGTTGGTTCGTTTTTTTGGTCATTGTGGTGGCAGAACAAGACACAACTGATACGGAGTGAATTGGAGTATTTGTTGAACAAATAAGCCACTTTGCCCCTTCTGAAAATAGACGGCAAGACATCCTTAATGTCTTGTTCCTTGAATTTTTCTCTTGAACGGGCTCCGGGAAAGTCCAGAAGATCTATTTTTTTGAGGAATGCACGGTCCTCTGTAATGCTTTGGGGTAAAATTAATGTAAGCTCCGCTATCAATGCAGATAGTGATGACTTGCTAAATGACGCGGCAAGCAGATTCCCATTTTTGTCATAAATGTCAGTGTCAACAACGTCCGTTGTTTTGGTATTGACAGGAGCATTCAGATAGTTAAGCCATTCTATTTTCAGTAAAGTTCCGTGTTCTCTCAATACGGCATTGAAAGGCACATATATTTCTGTTTGGAAATCTAACTTGCGGTATTCGTTGATAAGGAATGCGAAGAGCCTGTTTATTTCAGGATTGTTATTCCATATCAATGAAAATATGTTTATCCATTGGTCGGGCATAACATATTTTATATAGTCTGACACAATTTTTCGAAAGTCTGATTGGGCAATTCCTACAGCGTTACTTCCCAAAGTATCAGAGATATAGTCGCAAATATCCTTTATATCATCTTCTGTCAGGTAATCTTGTTGCACGGCAGATTTTGTATCCAATGACTTCAACTTATCAATTTGGTTATTGATTTCATCATACTTCAATATAGAAGCAGGACTTATCTTTAAGTCATTGTAGTACGAATCAGCCAAAAGCATGATTAAGTCAGCTACAGAAAGATTTTTAATTCGCACAAAATCTTTCATCGTTTCATTATCGCAATTTACTGTGAAACGTGTCACAACGCCAGTTGATTCCGTCTTAGAAGTGTTGCCTCCGCTTGGATTAATGCTATCTATGAAATTGTATTCCTGGCCTTGGTTGGTTATTACGAATGGTTTGTCTGGCGTAGACAGCAAGCTACTAATCAAATAGGATTTTCCTACTTGACTCTCACCGTATGCAGCAGCGGAGCAATTTTCTTCCAACGCACTGTCTATACGTTTTATCTGGCGACGATATTCCCTAAGTTCTTCTCTCGGAAATGTGTCTTTACCATACATGTCGGCCCAGCCAATTGCACGATTTATTATGTCGAGTTGTAATCTAATGTTCTTCATCTTAATCAGCCATTTATTGTATCTCAAATGCCCCTGTATCGAGCCAATATTGATTGTTGACCCCTAAACTTTGTATATTTATTTCGATATACCCTTCTCCTATGTCAGATCCATATTTGTCTGTAATGGCTGTTACTGATAGTTGCTCCTTGTTGTCAGGGTCTTGTTCGATAGTGATATAATATGGCATGCGCAGTCGCATATCGTCTATCATGTCTTTGACCTTTGCCTGCACTTGCAAATCCGTCATGGATATTCCGTCTTTGGAAGCTTTGGCCCGCAAGCGTTCACCTATTTTATTCTCATTGAAATCTATCACATACAGCTCACGTGAAGGATATGAATCAATGCCAAGCTGTCGGATATTTAGCCGGAGTGGGAGTGAACTTACCATTAATTCACCGGAAGATTTCTGTGGCGTAATGAAATATTCGATTGGTAAACCCTCACGTAAACCCTCACGTGAAGCCTCGATGTAATTAATTACCGGCTTTAGCTTTTCATCAAGTTTGCTTTTATCGAGAACAAAACGATCTAAATTTCCTAATGATGTGGCATAATATCCAATAAGTGCTCCCATGGCGACAATCGTCTTTGGATTGGTGATGTGACCTGTATTTTCACTAAATGGATACCAATATCCAACAAAATAATTATTAAGTAATATCAATCTGTTGGGCGAAACCGGGTAATATTTCAAAAAAATGTTTCTGATTGGTGCTAACGATGATGGCCTACCGGAAAGCAAAACAATATTGCAATTATAGGAGAACATTATTGTTGCAATCTTTTTAAGCAACGGCTCGAAAGCTTTTCTCACTACTTCTGACACACATTCATTGTCATATCTCCATTCTAATTCTTCAAGTGTAAAACCAAAGAAAGCTTCAAACCCTTTTTTTATACGTAAATTTGGCTCATTATCTTCGAATACATCCTTATAGCGTATAACACAATTTTGTGTCTGCTTTGACAACAAATCAAGAAATTTGTACATCAAAGGGATTGAGTATTGCATATTGAAGTCGCGTCTCAATTTACGATCTGCAATTGTTTGGCCTGTATGGTCTGGTCCGAAGAAGTTGCGCAATATTTGTCTGTATTCTTGTTCTGTTTTGTCTTGGAGATGCTCACGCAGTGCGCTTGTCTGTGAAAAGAACATGATATGTTTTATAAGTTCATTCAACATGTCATCTCCGGCATAATAGTAGCTATCATAAAACAGAGGATCTGGTTGAATAGTCGTTACATCCCCCGAAGTGTATGTGTAACGGCTTATCATCAAATCGGAAGTGCCGGCACCAATATCAAGAGAACCTATCGTCAGGTGAGGCTGTTTTTCGCCTTCTCCTTTTTCACCGTAAAGATTAAAGAATTCTTGGCAATTACCTTTGTATTTGTAGCCCACTTCACCATATACGTAAACAAGTTGTGAACAGGTGGCTTCGTCGTAATACCATTTGCTCTCTTTGTCTTTAAGGGAAGGCACTGATGGAATAATGTCAACCTTGTGTTCTGCTCCATTGAACTTGTTAAGCAGTTTGGTTGCATCAGAAGCACATTTGACCAATGCCTCGCGTTCCAATTTAGACATTGCCGTTGGACAGGTGATGATGATGCGCCTGATACGTCGCGGCATGTTTTTGTCACCTCTGTCGGTTCTGTATTTGTCGCTATTTATTTGCATTTCAGCTTGTGACAGCATTTCTAGGAAAGCAAAGGTCATCATTGAACGGCGGGAATAATGGTAAGACTGACCTCCAATTTCTACTAAAGCAAGATTGCCGTTGCTCTGCAATTGCTCGCTAATGCCCGGTATATTTAATATATGGCTGTCTTTTTCGCCTTCAAGCGTTATGAATTGCCATTCTTCCTTACTCTTTTTGCCATCCCATAAATAACGTTTTGGACTTGACATGGTGGAATACTTTTCTTGACTGGTATTTGTTTCAGAAGCCTTATGTATTAATGAAATGGCTTCTTGTCCGAGCCGAGCAAAGCTCGGATATACAAACTGATGGCTTCCTTGAATGCCAAAATCACCAAAATCGACTTTACGTAGAGCCAAACGCATGTCAAAAGGATTCTGGTATGTCACTATTTCACCCTTGTTGTCATTCATTAGAGTAAAGTCAATCAATTGTAATTGACAAACCTGATTAAAATTTGAGTTGTCTTCTACCAATAATGCAGATGTTCTTGAATTTCCAATGTCAACAACCATATCGACATCTTTTACCACAGTTCCCTTATCTCGGTAAAAAATGATTTGTGGAAATAGTTTTTTTTGTGCAATATAGTCAATCAGTAGGAAGTAGGTCGCTATATAAGTCAATTTGTTGCCATGTTTGATTTTGCCAACGCTTGATAATTCGGGATGCACCAACTTAAACAGATAGTTATTTATGTATTCCCATTTGGGATTGGGAGAACAAAAATCCATCAATTGAAACTCATGCGAGCAAACGTCAAACTTAAGATCCGTTGCAAATTGGTCGGGAAAGACAGGACACTCTTCATATTTGTCTGTGGTCTCTTTTACCCTTGTGTCTAAAGCAAGTATGACTTTATATTTTTTCACTCCGTCCTCGTTGTGTATAGGCAGAAGCTTAAAACGACTCCAATTGAGCGAACCAAATTTGAATTTTGTTTTACTGCGATGGTAGAAATAGGGAATAGGCAACCATTTGTTTTCAAATTTAGATAAAAGGTTTGTTTTATCGGCAAAGTTAAGTTTAAAAATATTGCCGCCAGCTTGCATCTCATCATCAATCATTATGGGTTTAATGCCTTCATCGTATAAATCCTGTACACTAAATCCCTCTTCGGTTTTAAATATTTGCAAATAACCATTTTCAAAGAGTTTCTTTTTATTGTAAAAATATCGATTCGTTTCATCGTTGATTTCTTGAACCAAATCCAAAGTCCATTCTCCATCCTCGGTGTTATACCATTCATGAAACCATAATTGGAACTTCTCCTTTGTATTAATTTCAAAAGGGAAAGAAGTTATATGGATGCCAGTATTTGCAACAACTGTATATATCATATTTACTAATGATTAATCTACCTACTCTTAAGAAGAGTTAGTACATTGTTGTATCTGCTTGATTTCATTATTCAGAAATCAGAATTTTGATATATTTCACCAAACTTTTTATTAAAACCAATTGTATCTTTTTAAATGGAAAGTGTAATTATTGCAAAATATTCGTATCTTTGTGTGAAAGATGTACTCTTCTTAAGAGTAAGTATGGATTGCTAAACAGTAGTATTATTTCCCTTTGTCTATTAGATTTAAGATTTTGCTATTGGCCTTGTCCACTATATTACCTTGAATAGAAGACAGATAAATTCGTGTTGTTTCTTCGGAGTCATGTCCCATGCCTAAACTAATCGCACGTAAAGGTACATTCTTATCTTGTGCTATGCTAGCCCAAGAATGACGCGCTACATACAGACTTAACGGTATGGTAATTCCTGCCAATTGAGCTATCTTCTTTAATCTCCGATTTATTATAAGCATTTTGTTAAGATATTGTTTTCTTTCAGTGCCGTCCCGTCTTTTAATAATCGGTATTAAGAACTCATTGTTTTCATTGAAATATTTTTTTACAATCTCATCCATATTATTCTCCCATTTTACAATCAACTGCTGACCAGTCTTTTTCCTGTTGTAAATGACAAATCCTCCTGATAAGTCACTTTTTTTAAGATATGCAATGTCGATGAATGACATACCTCTCATATAGAAAGAAAACATGAACACATCTCTGGCAAAATCGAGAGGAGGCTGTTTGTTCAGATCCAATTCTTTGATTCGTTTAATTTCATCAAGACTAAGTGCACGTTTGGCTGTTTTATCTACGCCTGTATAAACTCTTTTAAATGGTTTAACCTGCTCTGTTAATCCCTCTTCAACTGCACGATTATAAATGCTCCGTAATGTCCTCATATAAAATGAGGTTGTGTTACGACACAAATTGGACATTCGCATGAAGCGTTCGTATTGTTCTATCAAACTGTCGTCAATCATATTAAAATACATGTCATTGTTTTTCTTGAATCTCATGAAGCTGTGTAATACTTGACGGTATATTTCACTTGTTCGCTCTTTGCCGGAAATGTAAAGCCTGTCGATTTGTTTATTAATATATTCAAATACAGAAACTCTATTAGACACAGAAGCATAATAATATCTGACAATATCTTCAGCAGTAAATTGTAACTCGCTATCTTCCAGTTTTTTTATAATATTAGAAATGCAGGCTCTTTCCCAATTGATTTTATTTCGGATTGATGTCAATATTTTGTGTCTATTACCTAAAACTTGTGATAGATGAACTATTTCATTTTGTTCTTCATCCCATTCGGACTCCAATATGTGATAGGAGGTCTTGATTTGTTTAACTACTCTTTTATGAATAACTTGAAAGTACAAAGAACCCTCTTTATTTGGCACTGAGGGTTCTCTAAATTTTAATTTAACAGATGTCATATCGTCTACTATATTTTACTTTGAATTTTTGTATCTCGTTAATTATAATGATTTTTTGCAAATAAGAAGATAAATAGCTTGGTCATTATACAAGTCTTTGTTGGCGCAAAGAATGCCACATGATGTACATTTCTGAGAGGCCTTCCGCAATTAAATCTTTGTACATTGCTTGCGAAGTAAGGATGTTATTGCTTAATTTTGGCGGCACTCGGCATCATTGGAATAAAAATTGATATTGTGTTTCCTGCAAATATGCTGTTACATTGCATTCAGGCATTTCCAAACGAGGTTTTTGGGACGGTCATTCAGTGAGGGAAGATTATTTTGCTTGTTTTATGATTTTAATAGCATTGTTACTTTGTTGTAATATATTGACGATATTTTTGCAGCGTTAATAAAGGCTTGATACTTCACACCTTCTAATATGAGTTGGTTAATACGATAAAAATGGTGTATTGATACAATCGCAATGCATTCTGTAAATATCGTTATGAAATGGTCTCCTGCAGTGATTGCATGGGACTTTTTCTTGGTGGTTGAGGTTGTAACTGGTTGCCATTTGTAACTGTTCCATATTCTCGGAATTATCCGTAACTTTGCATATCTATATCATTAATAATAGTGAAAAGAATACTTTCAATAGTAGCCACACCTTATTGGTTATTAATATATGTAAAAGCCGATGGCGACTGGACGATGACCATTATCGATATAAACGATGTAGAGGTGGCTCAGGTTGAGACAAATGGAGGAAAAGCGGTTTGGAATGGGTGTAGTAGTGATGGTAAGCGTGTCGATCCCGGAGTTTATTACATTTGTGCCATAACCAACACAGTAGGAGAGAATCGAATAAAAATTGGGCGAATTTAGAATAATAAAATAGGACGTGCAATGAAGAAATTAAATGCTGATGAGCGTGAGCGGCGAGGAATGGATAACTTCTTGAAAGGGTACAATTGCTCGCAGGCGGTGGTTTTAGCTTTTGCCGATGTGTATGGGTTGAGTGAAGACATGGCATTGCGCTGTTCTGCATCATTTGGCGCAGGCATAGGTCGCATGAGGCTTACCTGCGGTGGTGCAAATGGTATGTTCTTGCTTGCAGGGTTTGAAAATGGTTCGGTTGTTGCCGGCGATTTAAAGGGACGAGGCGATAATTATCAATTGGTGCAAGATCTTGCAGCACGATTCAGGGAAGAAGCCGGCTCGTTGACCTGTGCGGAATTGCTCGGATTGAAATCTATGCAAAAAGAGGGTGTTATGCCTTGTGAACGAACACCGGAGTATTATCGGAAACGACCATGTGTGAAGATGGTCGGTTTAGGTTGCCGTATATATGCTGAAGTGTTGAATAGCCGACATGGATATTCCAACAATGGATAGGGAGGCTAATACCAAAATATAAAATTATTAACTAAAAATAGTATCAAACATGATAATGGCTGAAAATTTCCTATTGATAGGTTCAATATTGATATTCATCAGTATTCTTATAAGCAAGGCAAGTTACAAATTCGGGATTCCTACGTTATTCTTATTCTTATTGATAGGCATGTTTTTTGGTAGTGACGGCTTGGGCATTCAATTTAACAGTGCCTCGGACGCACAGTTTATAGGCATGATGGCGTTGAGTATCATTTTGTTTTCTGGCGGAATGGATACCAAGATATCTGAAGTAAGGCCTGTAATGGCTCAGGGGGTATTACTGTCGACTGTGGGGGTGTTGCTGACGACTATCCTTACGGGGCTTTTCATTTTTTATATGTCAAGGTGGAATAGTGCTAATATCCAGATGGGAATCCTTACGTCGATGCTTCTTGCTGCTACTATGTCTTCGACCGACTCAGCATCGGTGTTCAATTTGCTCAGGTCGCAACGAATGAACCTGAAATATAATTTGCGGCCTATGCTCGAACTTGAGAGCGGAAGTAACGATCCAATGGCTTATATGCTTACTATAGTGCTTATTCAGGTCATAAATGTCAGTGGAGAGTGGAGCCTTGGAATCGTTGCTCGCGATTTTGGTTTGCAATTCCTTTTTGGAGGAGTAATCGGATATGCTGCAGGACGTTTTTGCGTATGGCTCATAAACAAGGTTAATCTGTCCAATACGTCGTTATATCCTATTCTATTGTTAAGCTTGGTGTTTATTATATTTACTGTCACCGATTTGGTAAAAGGGAACGGCTATCTTGCGGTGTATATAGCCGGTGTGGTTGTAGGCAATGCCAAACTTGTCAACCGCAAGGAAATAAATACCTTTATGAATGGATTGACATGGCTTGTGCAGATAGTCATGTTCCTTTCTTTAGGTTTGCTTGTTAATCCTCATGAAATGCTCGACATGGCGGGTAGTGCATTGTTGATAGGCGTGTTTATGATTTTGGTGGCTCGTCCATTGAGTGTATTTGCCTGTTTGTTTCCTTTCCGCAAAATGAACAATAAGGCACGTGTATTTGTTTCGTGGGTAGGATTGAGAGGTGCCGTACCCATCATCTTTGCCACTTATCCGGTTGTGGCCAATGTGCCGGGTGCTTCTTATTTGTTTAACATTGTATTTTTTATCACACTGCTGTCACTGTTATTGCAGGGCATGACCATTTCGGCAATGGCTCGATGGTTGAAACTCGATTTGCCGCTGGAGAATGAAGGAAATGAATTTGGAGTTGAAATTCCCGAAGAAATAGATACTCAACTTGAAGATGTGACATTGACAGCCGAGAAACTTGCCAATGGCAACAGGCTTGCCGATATGAATTTACCTGTGGGAACTTTGGTGATGCTTGTCAAGCGCGGCAATGAATTTATGATACCTAATGGTCAGCTTGAACTGCATGTTGGCGATAAACTGTTAGTTATTTCTGAGAATCGTCGACAAACTTCTATCGCCGATAAGTTTTAAATTGTTTCACATATTGCAATGAATTTTAGACATTCATCGTATTTTATTTTTCTTTTTTGTGCCGATTGATTGCTTATTTGTCCGTTATTTAGTAATTTAGCAAATGAAATTTTTTAAACAGTTTAATTTTAATAATATGCCAAGCAAACGATCGCTTAAAAAATCAATCAGATATGCTTGCGGTAATGTCGCAGGTGAATGTATTTTTGCTAACCTAAGGCTTGAAGGCCTTGATCAAGATAAAGTTGAAAGTCTTGTATGTCAGACTGCTTTATTGCAAGAAACAACTATTGTGAAAGTGACTGCCAAATTTGATAAGAAAGTCAAGGAATATGCCGATGCCAAGGCTTATCGCAAGGCTCGCAGAGAATATTTCAAGGCTTATTATGCTGCATTAAGAAAAGACTTTTATGATAGTGTGAAGCATCTTGTTGAGGAAATGAACACAATGCTTACTCCTGCTCAAAAAGAGGAGAACAAAAAAGAGGCCGTCGAATAAAGGTCTTGATATTATTTGCAAAGAGATTTTTTCATAAGCGTGAAAGACTGTTGCGGTGGTTGGTCTTTCACGCTTTTTATCACATTACAAAAAAGAAAATATGAATAATAACCTGAATGTAGCCATCATAGAATATGACATCGCATGGGGTGACAAAGAAGCTAACTTGGCCATAGTGAGTGATGCCATGGCACAAATGCCACATGAAACAGATGTTGTAGTACTCCCTGAGATGTTTTCAACCGGATTCGTGACAGAGAATAAAGATGGCATTGCAACTTCTCTTGCCGAACGTAATACTCAAAATTCCATTCGCCAACTACATGCCCTTGCAGCGGCTCATAGTGTTGCTATAACCGGTAGTTTCCTTGCCAATACGGCAAGCCAGCTTTATAATCGTGCATTTTTTATTGAGCCTAATGGTGAAGAAGTGTTTTACGATAAGCGTCATTTGTTTCGCATGGGTAGCGAAACCGATATTTATAGTTGCGGAGTTACTTTTGCTCCGGTTGTCAGATTCCGCGGATGGGACATAAAGATTATTGTTTGTTACGATTTACGTTTCCCGGCTTGGTGCAGGAATAGGTTTGACAAGAATCGGTCATATGATTTGTTGGTAACCGTGGCCAATTGGCCCAAGGTAAGGCATCATACATGGAACACATTGCTTATGGCGCGTGCAATGGAAAATTTGAGTTATGTATGTGGAGCCAATCGTTGTGGAGTTGACTTGCAAGGCATCGATTACGCATCAGGCTCATCGGCATTGTATGATTTTAAAGGGCAGCCATGTGCGGTTAAGACTACGCGGTTAGAAAAGGGGTGTATATTAAGTTATACCCTTGATTATTCGGCACTGAAGCACTTTAGGGAAAAGTTTCCGGTATGGAAAGATTTCGATAATTTCGAGCTTAAACTTTGATGGTAATTCATGGTTCATGTCCGGTTGAATAAGTTTACAAAAAAATAGCTTCGGTGTGAAGAAAATCTTTACCGAAGCTATTTTTATAAAGTGACAACTTTATTCTGCTACTACTTCAAAAGGAATTTCCACCGAAACTTCTTTGTGCAGCTTTATGGTGGCAGTGTACTGACCGACTTCTTTAATATTTCCGTTTACGAAAATCAACTTGCGGTCGATTTTATGACCGAGTTTGTCAAGTGCGTCAGCTATTTGTATGCTGTTTACAGAGCCGAAGATTGTACCGGTTGCACTTGTTTTTGCGCCAATAGTCAGTGATATGCCTTCCAATGTGGCGGCAAGAGCTTCAGCATCGGCTTTGATTTTTGCAATCTTGTGTGCACGTTGCTTTTGATTCTCGGCCAACACTTTCAGAGCCGACTCCGATGCAATAACGGCTTTCTTCTGAGGGATAAGGTAGTTACGGCCATATCCGTTCTTTACTTCAACTACATCGTCCTTGTATCCAAGGTTGGTGATGTCTTCTTTCAATATTACTTTCATAAATGTTGCCTTTCTAAAAGAGAATTATTATTTCATCAAGTCGGTTACATAGGGTAGAAGGGCAAGGTGGCGTGCACGTTTTACAGCACGGGCAACCCTTCTTTGGAACTTGAGCGAAGTGCCAGTAATGCGGCGTGGCAATATCTTGCCTTGTTCATTCAAAAACTTCTTCAGGAATTCCGGGTCTTTGTAGTCGATATACTTGATACCGCTTCTTTTAAAACGGCAATATTTTTTCTTTTTTACATCAACCGACAATGGGGTGAGGTATCTGATTTCTGATTGAGTCTGTGCCATGTGATTAATCCTCCTTTGCTTCTTCTTTTACTACTTCATTGTTAGCATTAGCTTTTGCATTCTTCAGATTCCTTCTCTTGACTGCATATTCAGCTGCGTGCTTGTCAAGATGGAAAATTAAGAACCTGATTACCTTTTCGTCACGACGGAAGGCTATTTCAAGTTTTTTAATAACATTAGGCTCTGCGTCAAATTCGATAAGTGTGTAGAAGCCGGTTGTTTTGTGTTGGATGGGGTAGGCGAGTTTACGCAAGCCCCAATTTTCTTCATTAACAACGGTAGCATTGTTCTCGGCAAGCACAGCCTTGAATTTATCCACCGCTTCCTTCATCTGGGCATCAGATAAAACGGGAGTTAAAATGAAAACGGTTTCGTAATGATTCATAAAAAATAAAATTATTGATTGTTTTTAATTTGCAAAAAGCGGTGCAAAGTTAGCTATTTCATTGCAATAAAGCAACAAACGCGGAACTTTAATTTTTGGAAATTTTTTGTGGAAAACGAAAAACAATCGATAGAACAACCATCAAAGCAAGGCTCCAAGCATAAAACAGATATGGAATGAATGCCACCGGTGACAAGTGAGCCATGCCTGCTGCCAATAAGATTTGGGCTCCATACGGTATGAGGCATTGAACAATGCATGAACATGTGTCGAGAATGCTTGCCACGGTGCGAGGCTCGAGGTTATATTGGTCGGAAATGCGTTTTGCCAGTTGACCGACTGTGATTATTGCAATGGTATTGTTGGCTGTGCATATGTTTACAAGTCCTACAAGCAGGGCTATGCTTGCCATTGCCCCGCGGCGACCGTTTATGTGTGAGGCGAGCCATTGTAGAATAAAGGCTATTCCGCCGTTATGCTTTATCACGTTAAGCAAGCCGCCTGCAAGCAGGGTTACGACAATCAGGTTACCCATTCCCAAAATGCCGTCACCCATAAACGAACACATATCCATTAATCCAAAATCAGTTACAAACAATGCTGCGACTACTGAAGCAAAGATGCCCAGTACCAATACTAATAATACATTCATGCCTGATATTGCCATGGCAATCACGATAATATATGGCAGGACGAGCCACAGTGACGTGTTCCCGGAAATCTCACCAACATCGGTTACATGGCTCGTCATTATATAGGCAGTCAAAGCAATTACCGAAGCCGGAACTGCAATCCATAAGTTTGCTTTGAATTTATCGCTCATGCGGCAATCTTGACTGCGAGTTGCAGCTATGGTAGTATCGGATATAAACGATAGGTTGTCGCCGAAAAATGAGCCACCTATTACCACAGCTACCGTAAAAGCAGGATCACTGCCTGTGGCTTCGGCGAGTTGTATGGCAAACGGTGTGAGAGCAACGATAGTACCAACAGACGTGCCTATGGACATGGAAACAAAGCAAGTGGCTACGAACAATCCCGGTATAATGAAATTATTCGGCAGTACTCTTAGCGTCAAGTTGACTGTTGCATCGACTGCGCCTATTTCTGTAGCCAATGTGGCGAATGCACCGGCAAGAATGAAAATCATTATCATGTACATTATACCGGCATCAGCTGCACCCGTAGTGAATATATCTATGCGTGAAGCAAGTTTCAGTTTTGGTGTAGTAAGTGTGGCCCAAATGGCAGCTATGATAAATGCCACAGAAATGGGCATCTTGTAAAAATCGCCGATGTAAATGGAAGAAACGAGGTACGCAATCAGAAATACCATCATAGGAGAAAGTGCCAAAAGTCCCTTCCACTTGGTAACACATTGTATCGTATTATCGTTCATTTATTGTCAACTTTCTTATTGTGAGGTGCAAAATTAATGTTTTTTATAATATATAAAATCGAAGGCTCGGTCAAATATTTTTGGTTGTTACATGAAACAGGTACGGCTGTAAAGTTAATCTGTGTTAATATCGTGAACTTCTAACCACTTTTGATTGTTATAAATGTAGATGTCTGAAATTCGTACTTTTCTCAATAACAACGCGTGAGCGTTAAGGAACACTTTTAATTAAGCATAATGTGATAAAAATGAGAAAGGACTGCGCGAGCAGCCCTTTCTTATGTATTCTCATTATACCGAAGTGGCATCATGCTTTAACGGTTGGCATACATTCCGGCAAGTGCCATTTGTTGGTAAGCATAAACACCGGCTTCTGAAAGTTGAACACGTTCAAAACTTCCATCAGGAGAAATCATTTCAACATTGTAGTCATCGATAAATTTCATGAACTTATGTTCTTCTCCATTTGCTTCGACCGACCATGAATTGTCGATTTCATTGAAATTGAATTTTACAGTAGAGTCGTCATTCAGATTTTTTACAATGTAACCTTCGGGGTTGGAAGTGATTTCATAGCGAGCATCTTTGCCATCTATTATTTTAGTGTCGGTGCTTGCGATAGGATTACTCCCCGACCAAAATTCTATGGAATTTATTACCAATACGTCGGCAATCATAGTAAGTTCATATACGGGTAGAATCCAGAAACAAATGAATACCAATTCATTTACAAACTTGCCACCAACTTGGTTATTCCAACTCAAAACTTTGTTTGAAAGTTTGAAACTTCCAATGCAAGAAGTCATCATTAGTGATGCTGCTATACATGTGGCAACAACAGCGGTAAAAATTCTTGATTTTTTTTTCATAACAATTAATAGTGTTTTTTTGTTAGATTATATTTTGATTAGAAATATGTTCATGTTTGTAAATAAACAATTGCAAGTTACAAAAAAAAACAACATTACAAATGTAATCATGAAATAAAAAACATTCAAAATGTTTCTTTTTATAGTTAAAATAGAGTATTCTATTGTTCTACTCCGAGGTCTTGGAGTGTCCGAGGAGCAGGGGTCTTAGGAAGCGGTTTGCGGTCCTTGAGTTGCTCAAGAGCCACTTCGATTGCTTTGTCAAGCTGTTCATCTATGCCTGCATATTCTTTGATTGGGTCGTTGTCGATGTAAATATCAGGATCAACGCCGTGATTCTCCACTATCCATTTTCCGGTTTTTACATCATAATTGGTGAAAAATGGTACACGTACATCGGTGTCGTCGATATAAGGAAGTGGACTGGTTATGCCCACGATGCCACCCCATGTCCGTGTGCCTATGACTGTACCGAGCCCCACAGCCTTAAAGCTCCATGGAAACAGGTCGCCATCACTTGCCGAATACTTGTTGATAAGTAATACTTTTGGCCCGTAATGTGTGCCATCCGGAATGATGTCGTTCATCGTAGAGCCACGATACATGGTCATGCGGTAGGGAGTACGTAGCAAGCGTTCTATGAGCATCGGTGACACGTTGCCGCCACCATTGGCACGGTCGTCGATTATTAAAGCCTCTTTGTTAAGTTGAGGATAGTAATATCGTACAAATTCGTTAAGTCCATCGGGTCCCATGTCGGGGATATATATATAACCAACCCGACCATCGGTGGCTTCTTCTACTTTCTTGATGTTGTTTTGCACCCACTCATAGAGATATAGCTGATATTCGTTGTCAATCGGTTTTATGACTATTTGGCGAGCACCATCGAGGTTTGCAGATGTGTTTATCGACAACTCGGTCATCACGCCTGCTTTGCCAACGAGCAGGTTATATATGTTGGTCACGGTGTTTGTGGGTATTCCGTTGATTTCCACTATGTAATCGCCTTCATTCACGTTTAGCCCATATTGGCTTAATGGCGATATTAACGTATTGCTATACGGTACGCTTGGCAGAATTTTGTCGATGCGGAAAAATCCATTGTCTGTGCGGCTTATCTTTGCACCAAGCAGACCTGTTTTGACTGTTTTAACACCTTTGTTGTCGTCACCGCCGGGACCTACATAGGCATGTCCTGTGGCAAGCTCTCCGATAAGGCCTCCTATCACGTAACTGAGGTCTTGACGGCATTTAACATAGGGCAGCAAAGCGGCATATTTTTCTTTCATTGCTGACCAATCGACACCATGCATATTTTCGAGATAGAAGCCATCGCGATATGCTCGCCACACCTCATCGTAAATTTGAGCCCACTCTTTATCGTATTCTACAAGAGCAGTCATGTCATTGAGATTTACGGCTTTGCATTCACTGAAATTGGTGGAAGGGAAATCACAAATGTTAATAGACTTGTCGGAAAATTTGTATATCAATACTTTTTCCCCATTGGCTGAAACACCAAATAATCCTCCGTCGAGTACGGTTTTTTCTTCTTGTTCTTTCAAGTCGAAAACTTTTACAACAATGCCGTCATTATACCACAGTTTATTTCCGTCGCAATAAAAATTACTGTAATTACCTGTTTCGACTGGTAGTTTGACAGTACGGTTTGCAAACCCGTCCAAATCTATTTTTATGGTTTTGTCGTTGTTATTGTTGTTGTCGTTTTTCTTGCCATCTGTTTTGTCGTTGTCATCTATCACAGTCACCATGTCGTTTTGCGGTAGCAGTGGTGAGGGTGTGTCTTTTGACAGCATAACCATGTATATGCCATCCATCTCGTTGTAGGCATAATTCCATTCGATGTAGCTGTAAATGGGATTAAGGTCGCGCGCGCCGGCATAAATCAGGTATTTACCATCAGTACTGAATGCAGGAACTGTTGAGCTGTACCAATCTTCAGTTACAGGATATTCTTTACCAGTGGCAATTTCATACAAGTAAACGACTTCCATTCGGTTGGGTGCTGTGCGCGTGTAAGTGAGCCAACGGCTGTCAGGAGAAAATTCTACCGAATAAAATGCTCCGATGGAGTCTTGTTGCAACGTACGCTTGGTTTTGGATGCAATGTCAACTAATACAAGGCGGTTTTTGCGGTCGCCATAAATAATCGACTTGCTATCGGGACTCCATTGCTGCCAATATATGTAGGTGTCGTTGTCGGTTGTGAGTTGTAATGGTGAACCTCCATCCACTGATTGTAGCCATATTTCAGTTTCACCTGTCTTGTCAGAAATATAAGATATGTATTTTCCATCCGGACTCCAACAACCGTCACGGTCGTTTGCACCCGATGAGCGAGTAATGTTATATGTTACGCCATCTTTGGCAGGAAGGTTGAATATCTCTCCTCGGGCAGTGACTACAATACGGTTTCCGTCGGGGGCGATATCGAATGCCGAAATGTTTTCTTTCACTTTTTTCAATTCGGGTCGAGCCTTGTTAGCCTCGGCATTGAGAGTGATATTGATTTTTTCGTATTTGCGAGTTTTCGGGTCGAGCTTATATATGTATCCACCGTTTTCAAATACAATCATGTTTCCGCCTGTGCTTGGAAATTTTACGTCATAGTCGGTGAAGTCAGTAACTTTCTCGGTGGTTTTGGTTGTAATGTTGTAAACAAAGATGTTCATGCGGTTATCTCTGTCGCTGGCGAAAAAAATCTCATCGCCAATCCACATCGGGAAAACATCTTGTGCTATATTATTAGTGATATTTTCCACTTTGTCCGCTTGTGGATCATATATCCATATATCATCGGCCATGCCACCCTTGTAGTATTTCCAAGTGCGGAACTCACGAAATACGCGATTGTAGGCAAGCTGTTTCCCATCGGGTGAATAGCAGCAAAAACCGCCTTCGGGCAGGGGAATCTGTTCCGGCATTCCCCCATCGGGTGATATTGTCATCAGTACACCATCAAATCCTGTACTTATGCGATTGCGATAAACAATTTGTTTTCCGTCTGGCGACCATGCCATTACCACATTATTTGGTCCCATTCGGTCGGCAAGATCGTCACGGGAGTTGGTGGGTGAATATGTCAATCTGACGGGTGTCCCACCATCAGCGGACATCAGATACACTTCGGTACTGCCATCATATTGACCTGTAAATGCAATTTGTTTCCCATCTGGTGAAAAATGTGCAAACATCTCATATCCATCACTTGATGTGAGCCGTTGGGCAGTACCGCCTTGGATTGGTACTTTATACAAGTCGCCGGCATAAGAAAATACCACATCCATGCCGTTTGTTGCAGGAAAACGCAACAAGCGACCTTCATCAGCATTAGCCGCAATTGTGTATCCTGCGAGAACTGCTAATAAAAGAGTTGATTTCATATACATATTACATGTTATAATTAATGTTTCACTTTGATTACAAAAGTAGTGATTATTTAGCAACAATGTACTAAATGAGAGATAGAATGTAGAAAATAGTTCGGCAATTACAGTATTAATGTGTAATTGTGTTAAATATCAAATATTAAAAATGTGCGAAGTGAAAAATGTGTTAAACAACATGTTTTTTTATCTTGAAAAATTTTGTGACAATAAAACTCGTTATATCTTTGCATCAGTTTTCATGGTAAAAGATTTTAAGGTTTTGAAAACAGCTTGTCGCGAGACAAATGTTTTTATGTTTTTAGGTTTATGTTAAGGTATTAGAAAGGAAGCATCTCAGGTAGTGATACCGGAGCTGTTTTTTTATATACATGTTTGAAGTGTATTCGCCGAGAAATTATACTTGACAATTAAGTGATTAAGTATAAAAAAATCATTATAAAAGGTGATTTGTCGAAGAAACTTATTGGCAAATGGGTATATTTGATTAACTTTGTAAAGTTAATCAAACATTTACGGGATATTGATATAACCGTTACATAAATCGCTAAATATCAAACAATTTAATCATCTAATATCTATTTTTATGAGTTTGAATATCGTTGTCTTGGCTAAACAAGTGCCTGACACTCGTAATGTAGGCAAAGATGCTATGAAAGAAGACGGGACGATCAATCGTGCCGCACTTCCGGCAATCTTCAATCCTGAAGATTTGAACGCATTGGAACAAGCCTTACAGTTGAAAGATTTAAACCCCGGTTCAAAAATTACGCTTCTTACCATGGGGCCTCCGCGTGCAGCCGAAATTATACGAGAAGCCATGTATCGTGGAGCCGATACCGGAATTGTATTGACAGACCGCGCTTTTGCCGGAGCTGATACACTTGCCACATCATACGCACTGTCTGTGGCTATTCGTCATATTGGCAAGTATGACATTATCATTGGTGGTCGTCAAGCAATAGATGGCGATACGGCGCAAGTTGGTCCGCAAGTTGCCGAAAAACTCGGCCTCCCGCAAGTTACTTATGCAGAAGAAGTAAAAATAGAAAATGGCAAGGCTGTGATAAAGCGTCGCCTTGAGCATGGTGTGGAAACGGTTGAATGCCCTCTACCGCTTGTTGTGACTGTTAATGGTTCGGCAACTCCTTGTCGTCCGCGTAATGCCCGCCTCGTGCAGAAGTATAAGTATGCTGTCACTCCAAGTGAGAAGTCTCAACTCAGCGAGGAGATGGCACGGTTGGTCGACTCGCGTCCATATCTTAACCTTTACGAATGGAGTGCAGCCGAGGTCAATGCCGATCCCGAGCAAATAGGGCTTGCCGGCTCGCCTACAAAGGTTAAGGGTATTGTGAACGTAGTGTTCCAAGCCAAAGAAAGCAAGAGTATTGAGGGCAAAGATGACGCTGCTATCGAAGATCTCGTAAAGGAACTAATCGCAAATCACACCATAGGCTAACTTTTCCACTAACACATTTGTTTAAACATTAAAGATTATGGCAGATATTAATAATTTAATAGTATATTGCGAATATGAAGATGGCAAAGTGGCCGACATCAGTCTTGAACTTCTCACCAAAGGTCGCACGCTTGCCACTCAATTAGGCGTAAAACTCGAGGCTCTTGTTATTGGTGACAAGCTTGCCGGCATTGAGAATCAAGTATTCCCTTATGGGGTTGACACGCTTTATAAGGTGGAGGATTCCCGCCTTTATCCTTATACATCGCAACCGCATGCATCGGTGTTGATTAACTTGTTTAAGGAAATCAAGCCACAGATATGCTTTATGGGCGCATCGAGCATAGGCCGCGATCTCGGTCCTCGTGTTTCTTCTTCGTTGCATAGCGGTTTGACAGCCGATTGTACTTCTCTTGAAATAGGCGACCACACGGATGCAAAAACGGGCAAGGAATATCATAATTTGCTTTATCAAATACGTCCCGCATTTGGTGGAAACATTGTGGCAACTATCGTTAATCCTGAATGCCGTCCGCAAATGGCGACTGTGCGAGAGGGTGTGATGAAAAAAGAAATCTTCGATGCAAATTATAAAGGTACAGAAATCAATCTCGAAGCTGATAAATATGTCAGTCCTACCGATTTCGTGGTAAATATTATTGATCGTCACATTGAGAAATCAAAGATTAATATTAAGAATGCCTCTATAATAGTTGCAGGGGGATATGGAGTTGGCAGCAAGGAGAATTTCGAATTGATATTCCAACTTGCCGAGACTCTTGGTGCTGAAGTCGGTGCATCGCGTGCCGCAGTTGATGCCGGTTTTACGGAACATGAACGACAAATAGGTCAGACTGGTGTAACTGTCCATCCCAAGTTATATATTGCTTGCGGCATTTCGGGACAAATCCAGCATATTGCCGGTATGCAAGACAGCTCTATCATAATCTCAATCAACAACGATCCAAAAGCTCCGATTAACGCTATCGCTGATTATGTAATTACCGGAGATATTGAAGAGGTCGTACCAAAACTAATAAAGTATTACAAAAAGAATTCCAAGTAAATTTCTTGTAAGATGGCTAATTTTTATAACGACAATAAAGATTTAAAGCATCATTTACATCATCCCCTGATGCAAAAAATCGTTGCATTGAAAGAACGCAACTATACAGATTGTGAAAAATACGACTACGCTCCGTTTAATTTTGAGGATGCGATGGACTCTTATGAAAAGGTCCTTGAAATCGCAGGCGAAATCTCGGGTGATATAGTTGCACCTAATGCCGAAAGTGTTGATCATGAAGGGCCTCAGCTAATCAACGGTCATGTAAAATATGCCAAGGGTACGCAACAAAATCTTGATGCTCTCGTAAAAGCAGGTCTGATGGGAATTTCGCTCCCTCGCAGGTATAACGGTCTTAATTTTTCGCTCGTGCCATATATTATGGCAGCCGACATGGTAAGCCGTGCTGATGCCAGTTTTGTAAATATTTGGGGTTTGCAAGATTGTGCTGAAACCATATATGAGTTTGCCGATGAAGATCAGCGTATGAGGTACCTGCCACGTGTGTGTGCAGGTGAAACAATGGCGATGGATCTTACCGAACCGGATGCCGGTAGTGACTTGCAGGCAGTTATGCTCAAGGCTACTTATAATGAAGAAGACAACACGTGGAGGTTGAACGGTGTCAAGAGGTTTATTACTAATGGTGATGGTCACATAGGTCTTGTGCTGGCTCGTTCTGAAGCAGGTTCCACAGACGGTCGCGGACTGTCGATGTTCATTTTCGATCATAAGAATGAGCCGGGATTGACCGTGCGCCGCATTGAAAATAAGATGGGTATCAAGGGGTCGCCGACTTGCGAACTCGTATTCAAGAATGTAAAGGCAGAGTTATGTGGCTCTCGCCGTCTTGGCCTTATCAAATATGTTATGGCACTTATGAATGGTGCCCGTCTGGGTATTGCAGCCCAGTCTGTTGGTGTAAGTGAAGCTGCTTACCGTGAGGCTTACAGCTATGCTCTTGACCGTCGTCAGTTCGGAAAAGCTATAATCGAGTTTCCGGCAGTGGCCGAGATCCTTGCCGTGATGAAGGCTAAGCTTGATGCTTCTCGGTCGTTGCTTTATGAAACGACCCGTTTTGTGGATATGTATAAGGCTTATGAAGATATTGCTCGCGAACGTACGCTTACCCCGGAAGAACGCAGCGAAATGAAGTATTATTCCAGACTCGCTGATGCGTTTACACCTATGTCAAAAGGTATGGGTAGTGAATTCTGTAATCAGAATGCTTATGATAGCATACAAGTGCATGGTGGCTCTGGTTTTATGAAAGATTATGCTTGTGAACGCATATACCGCGATGCCCGTATCACTTCTATATATGAAGGTACGACTCAATTACAAGTAGTTGCTGCAATTCGGCACGTCACTACAGGTACATATCTTAATAAAATAAACGAATATGCCGCAGAGAGTTATGCTCCCGAATTAAAATCTTTGCAAGACCGTCTTGTCGCAATGACTGAGCTTTATACCGATGCTGTACATCGCGTTACATCGTTAAAGAATACGGAATATACCGATTTTCATGCTCGTCGTTTGGTTGAAATGGCAGGACATATTATCATGGGTTATTTGTTGCTTGGTGACACTACACGCTGTGGTGATTTTGCGAAGTCGGCCAATGTGTATGTTCGTTTTGGGGAAGCAGAAGTAAACCGTCATTATAAGTTTATCTCTGAATTTGTACCCGAGGATTATACTGCTTATTACAAACATTAATAAGCATAAGGGCACATAGGGATTTATTTGCAAGCAGGCTGCTATTTTAATGTTTGGCAGCCTGCTTGTTTGTTTTTTGTATATAAAGGATGTCTGCACTTATGCTGATCTGTGCTTTCTTATCAAACATAACTTGTTATTAATATGATATTCAATATTAATGAGCTTATAGTTATTATAGGCCAGATTATGCAGAATATCAATACGTTGATAGTCATATAATCTATTCCTAACTTCTTTCCGTTATATTCTAACCATTGAACACATAGATTAAATATATTTGGTTCAAGGTCGATTGTATAATACTTATTCCAAAAATATTTAAATGCTTTTTTCGAAATCATGCATAATGGTAATATAAAGAATAGTTTTAGGCCATTAAATAAGAGTCGAAAGATCATCATAGTTATAATTGTTTTATTTTTGTGAGTTAATGATTCTTTGGATTAGGCATTGTTAAAGATACCCAATCCATTAATTGTTTAATAAGTTCATCCTTTCTTTCTTCAGCAAGAGAGGGAGAAAAGTTTCTCAATGAATTTAATTCTTCCATGATTTCACCTACGTTCTCATTTGCTTCAGCCATTTTTACTTTTTCTTCTTCTGTAAAGACAGATTGAGAAACAGCAAAAGTTGGAATGTCGTCGTTGAATTCATATTCATGCTCTTTTACAAATTTGATTATTTCATCAGCATATAGTTCCGGATTAAACTTATCAGATTGTTTCCAATTATATTCAGGTTCTTTGTGCGTTTTTTCGAAAAGTTTTATCAGACGCTTGTATATTTTGTAAGCCTCATCAGATAAACATTCGTAATCATCTCTGGGGTTAGTTTGATTAAATACGGCATTTGATCTCCACGTAAGAAGTCCTGTAAATATATCAATCCTCGATTGAGGATCAAACTTGGGAACATGAACCGTTTCGCCTGTTTTTTCTCTGAGTATTTTCCACAAATTTTTTATTCTTTCAGTTTGTTTGTCAAACTCAATGTCAAGTAAAGATTCAAGAATATTATTTAAGCCATTCTGGAACTTCTTCAGTAGGTATTGCCACAACATTGCCGTGTTTATCTTCAAATAGGTATTGTTTATATTCTATGTTATTCTTAAAGCCAAGAAATATTTTGAGATCTTTCTTACCAAACCAATTAATTATTTTGCCAATTTTTGTTTTGTCAGAAATTCCTAACCAGTTTTTTAATTTGTCAACCAATATCCATTGTGGATTAATTACTTGCTTATCTTCATATAGCCATAAATTACCAATCTCAGATGTTCCTTTTAGTGTATATTTAGAGTGAAGCCCTCCAATTCCAAATTGACTATCCATATCTATTACATAGCCTTTATCATTAATGTTAATAGGGTCGGGCATTAATCCTTTACTACTTCTTAATGTTTGCTTAAAGCCAAAAGAGCCATCTGATCTGCGATATATAAGAGTTTGTGAAATTTCTGATTCAGGAATTCCAATCCAAATGGCATAATTCTGCATACGATAATCAATATCTCCAAAGGTGTTAAAATATTTATCATACCATTTGGGCATCTTGTTTTTAAAAGTAGGTGGATTGCTGAGTGGATCAGCCGCTCTTATGTATGCTTTAATGACTTTTGACCATTGTGACTTGTTATATGAAGCTGGTGGAAGTTCATCCATTACGTATCTTCCTAGATTCTTAAAATTGAGCATAACTTATATTTCTCCATCTGTTTATAACAAGTATTGTTTAGTTTTAACATCATTGTCAAATTGAATATAAACTTATTATGTCGTTTATACCAAACCAATCAATAACCTTGCCAGTTTTTGATTTGTCAGTAATTCTAAGACTACTTTTTTGGCGGGTTGTTTATTAACCATTTACCGCAGCCACGCATCTTACCTTTACGTTCATGAGCTTCTGCTGCATGCGGATACAGTCCTTAAGCTTTATACCCTCATTGAAATCCTTGAACGAGAGATGTTCGAAGAACGATATGCCGTCTATCTGTATGTTGTTAACCTTTGCACCGAATTCAACAGACTTTGTTTCCTTTCCTTTTACTATGGGACGTACATAGGGTCTTGATGGAACAAAAAAACATTGGAATTTTGCTGTGTGAGCAGTTTCCAATGTTTAATGTACTTGAGTTTTTCAACCTATATTTGTACTCCCGAGCAGAATCGAACTGCTATCTAAAGTTTAGGAAACTTCCATTCTATCCGTTGAACTACGGGAGCCGATAATTTGTGATGATGTTTTAGGATTGCAAAATTAGCAATAATTATTTGATTTGGCAATATCAAAAGAGGAATACAAGATTTTCTAATGTTCTTGCAATAATATTAGGTCTGTAGTGAAAATTATTTGTCAAAGGGATATTTGCGCTTTGGATTGCGAGGAAACCAGCCTTTTTGTACTCGTTTTTGTTGTTCGAAGATTTCGAGTATGCTCCAAAACGAAGAAAATGCTGTTACGCCAAGCAGTGCTGACGCAAACAGGTTCTCGATAATTATGGATAAAGCTATGCACGCCAATCCAAGTAACAAAAAGCACCACCAACAGCATGTCCCAAAATAATATTCGCATTTTATCACTATAGGGTGGAAAATGCCAATGATGAAAAATGTACACAAGCCAATTGCAAGTCCGGTAAGATTATTATCGTTTAAAAATTCCATCAGTATATTCAAATTAAAAAGTTGCACCGTGTGTATTATATCACACAGTGCAACAAAGGTAAATATAAACTGCTGTTTATGCAAGTTTAAGTGCGTCCATGCGGAAATGGGGTGTTAGTATCCGAATATTTCTTCTGTCGTTAATTCAGTTATTGGACCTAATTTGCGTAATGCGTTCATGTCAAGTTGTTTCTTGTCGCCAAGTATTCCATAGTGATACACGCGCCCTTTTATCCATTTTTCCTGAAAATCGATGACATCTTGCAATGTTGCGTTTTGCAAGTAGTCATATAATGAAATACGGTAGTCAGTGTCGCGCCCGAGATCTTGAGCATTGATGTATGCCCAAATGACATCCGATTTTATAATGCGGTCGGTACGCAGGCGGGATATATAGCCGTCTTTGGCAAGGTTGAAAGCTTGTTCCGATACCGGCATGTTGTTAATGATTTCATTGAACGCATCTGTAGCATCTGCCATCTTATCATTTTGTGTCGCAATAAATGCCTGATAATAATAGCCATAATCTTTTTTCCTGGGTTGATAAAATCCGGCGCTGGCACTGTAGGCAAGGCCACGACTTTCGCGCATTTCCTGAAATACGATTGCATTCATGCCTCCATTGAAGTATTCATTGTATAGACGGCGGCTATTTTCGATAGAAGGATCATATTTCGTACCATCGTAGGAATATTGCAGCATATATATTTGTTTAGCATCATAGGGAGCGATGAATACTTTGGTTTCAGGCGTTTGTACCATTTCACGGCTTATGCTTTCGGGCAAGTCGCTGAGGATATCGGCTGTTTTGTGTTCCTTGTCGAGTAGGGCGAGGAACTCTTCTTGATTGCTTGGTCCATAATATGCCACACGGTGTTTGTATGAAGAGAGCTGTTGCAAGCAGTCTATTAGTTCTTGTGGATCGAGGGTTTTAAGTTCATGCTCACTTGGTATGTTTGTAGCACGATTCTTGGGTCCCCAATACATATATGAATAAAGACGTCTGAAGTTGGTCGATTGGCTTAGTTTGTCATCGGCTCGTTGTTTCAATATGTTATCAACAAGATTATTATAGGCTTCTTTATTAACTTGAGCATCATTGAGGAGTTTCTCAAGTAATGCCATGGCTTGTGGCATGTTTTCATTCAACCCTGACAATGTTATATAAGAACGATCGTCACCGGTTCTTACATTAAACCCACAAGCAAGGCGGTAGAATTCGCTCCTTACTTCTTCGGGAGTCATGTCGCTTGTACCGAGGAATTCCAGATATTGGCCGGCAGCGCTCAGCAGTTTGTTATTATTAGCACCGAGGTCGTAGATATACATCAAATTAAATATGTCATTTGAAGTGTTCTGCTTGTAAAGCGTCTGTAAACCCGGTTTAGGTTCGCTTATTGCAAGGTCTTTTGAGAAATCGATGAAAACAGGCTCTATTGGTTTCACTTGTGCAGCAGCAGTTTGCATTTCTTTGAGGAATGTGCTGGCAGTGTCACGATTCATTGCTATAGGTGTAATGATAGGTTTGTCGATTTTAGATTCGTTGGGATCGGTCCCCTGATGTTTGTATATCGCTACGTAGCTCGAATCAGACAGATATTTGTTGGCATATTCCATGATATCCTTTTTGGTCAGTTTGGATATGCGGTCAAGCACTGTTACCTCGTTGGCCCACGATGTGCCGTTTATGAATGAATTGACGCATGCATCGGCACGTCCTTCATTACTGTCCATCATTTGCATCAGTCCAAATTTATAATTATTGATGTTGGCTTCAAGCAATTTTTCATCGAAATCGCCTTTTCGCAATTTGTCAACTTCGGCAAGCAATAAGTCTTTAACTTCATCAAGGGTCTGTCCCGCCTTTGGAAAACCTCCCATGAAGAATGCCCCGTAGTCGGCGAGTTGGTATAGGGCGCAGAAAGAATTGAGCAACTTTTGTTGTTGTGTGATATCAAGGTCGATGAGGCCGGCTTGACCATTGTAAAGCGTCAACGAAATCACTTGTGCAATCTCGGCATCGGTCGAGGCTGCCGATGGTAGTCTCCATGATAAAGTCAACATTTCGGCATCACGGCCGATTACATCTCGCTTAATTGGTTGTGTAATCGGTTCTTCCGGTTTTATTTCAAGTTTCGGCAGGTTTTCGTTTGGTTTCATATCGCCGAAATATTTTTCAATGGTTGCGATAGTCTGGTCGGGGTCGAGATCGCCCGAGAGGCATATTGCCATATTGTTGGGTACGTACCATTGCTTGAAGTAATTTTTGATGTTGGTAATGGAAGGATTTTTCAGATGTTCCTGAGTCCCGATAACTGTTTGTGTACCGTACGGATGGTTTGGGAAAAGTGCATTGAAGCTGTTTTCAATGACTTTGCGCATATCGTTTGTCAGCGACATATTGTATTCTTCATAAACGGCTTCAAGTTCGGTATGGAATCCACGGATTACGCAATTTTTGAACCGTTCTGATTGTATCTTTGCCCAGTTGTCAACTTCGTTGCTTGGGATGTTTTCGGTATAGCAGGTGACATCATAGCCTGTGTAGGCATTTGTACCTGTTGCACCGATTGCAGTCATTAGCTTGTCGTATTCGTTTGGTATGGAATATTTTGATGCCTCTTGCGACAAACTGTCGATTGTGGCGTAAATAGCCTGTCGTTGCAAACTGTCGGTAGTTGTGCGATATATTTCAAATTGTTGCTCTATTTGGTCGAGTATGGGTTTCTCGGCTTCATAGTCTTGTGTGCCGAAGTGAGTCGTACCTTTGAACATGAGGTGTTCAAAATAATGGGCAAGCCCGGTGGTCTCGGCAGGGTCGTTCTTGCCTCCTACGCGCACTGCGATGTATGTTTGAATGCGAGGTTCATCCTTGTTGATGGTCATATATACCTTCAGGCCGTTGTCAAGGGTGTAGATGCGAGTGTTTAACGGATCATTTGGAACGGTTTCATAGTTATGACCCGAACAGCTTTGTAGGATTAACGATACAGCCACTATGGTCGTCAATCCAAACTTTCTTGATAAATGATTCATACAAAAAGTTTTATCTAATATTGTTACTATATTTTGGAATGCTATAAGATATCGCTCTGCAATGGATGTATGTGGACAAAGATATGCAAATAAAGCGTTTTTGGCGTATAAATTCAAACAAAAAAGCATTGCGTCATAAAATTTCATGACAACTTAAAAAAAGCGTGCAGGATACGCGTGTATATGTTGCATATTTTAAAATAAACTTTTAACTTTGCACCGCAATTTTGTAAGCGCAAACGAATTTATACTGTTTTTACGCATAATGGATTGCAAGACGTATTGAGGTTTCCAACGGCTGCGTATTCTGGAAAATGATGCTAAACTCTTGAGAAACAGACCGTGGGTTGATTTAGCGGCTGCCTTATGGCTGTTTGTGCAATGCTTCTCCAACATATTTTTGTGCACAATGAGAGCTATGGTGGTCGTGAATATGTTTTGTGTTCTTTTGTGATAAAAAAGTGTGGATTGTCTTATGCAATTGCAATGTGAGGATACTTTGTTATAATTCAGAAACGAAAATTTTAGAAAATACAGCTATGTCAAAAGTTTGTCAAATCACAGGCAAGAGAGCGATGGTGGGTAATAACGTATCGCACTCCAAGAGAAGGACAAAGCGTAAATTTAACGTGAATCTGTTCTCTAAGAAGTTTTATTGGGTTGAACAAGACCAATGGATTCGCTTGAAATTGTCGGCTTCGGGGCTTCGCCTCATCAATAAGATTGGTCTGGATGCAGCTTTGAAACAAGCAGCAAAAAAAGGTTATCTAACACAACTTTAAACACAGAGGAAAATGGCAAAGAAAGCTAAAGGCAATAGGGTACAGGTGATTCTCGAATGTACCGAGCAAAAGGCAAGCGGTGTGCCGGGAATGTCGCGTTATATTACAACCAAGAACCGCAAGAATACTACAGGCAGATTGGAATTGAAGAAATACAATCCATATCTTAAGAGAGTAACAGTTCACAAAGAAATTAAATAAAACAACATTGACTCATGGCAAAGAAAACCGTAGCAACTCTGCAAAAGGGTGAGGGACGTACATATAGCAAGGTCATCAAGATGGTTAAGTCGCCTAAGACCGGTGCTTACGTCTTTAAAGAAGAGATGGTGCCTAACGATCAAGTACAGGCTACACTCAACAAGTAAAAAGAGTATATATTTTTCCTAAATAAATTTTTCGGCGCGATGTGAAGTAACTTCGTGCCGATTTTTTATATCAGCTTGATAATTATAAATTTGCGGCACTGCATCATCACGATTAGTGTTTTAATGGTATAATGTAAAAATTGAAAATCGATTTGAGCAAACTTGAGTGAAATTTGAAATCTATTAACTCGTAATGATGTTGATTGGTTATTGTTAGGTGTGTTAGATGTGGATAAATGAAAGTTGGCTATTTTTGAAGGAATAAGATCTGAATTGGTAAAAGCGTAACGGTAAAATAATTACCATTACGCTATTTCTTTGATGAAGAGGCTGTTATGATTTGTTTTTTGTCCCACTTTTCAAGCCGTTGCCAAGGCTGAATATGTTGTGGTCATAGGAAATGGTTTTCTGTCCTTGTTCGCGTTTCCGTTTGATGGCAAGTTCCACAAGGCGGTTCATGAGTTGTTCAAAACTGATACCTGAGGCTTCCCACAAATAGAACGAAAGTGAACCCGGTATGGTGTTTATTTCGTTCACATAAATATTGCGAGTGCAGCGGTCTATAATCATGTCGATGCGACTTACGCCATGACACGACAATACTCTGAATGTTTCTTGAGCCAAAAATTGTATGCGCTCGGTTTCTTCTTTGGGTAAATCAGCCGGTATGCGTTTTTGTGCGGCTTGCATCCCTTTTGCGCCTTTAGTGCCACCGATGTATTTGTCCTCGTATGACAAAATTTCCCCGCTTTTGATAGGTTCTTCAAGCACTGATGCCTGATTTTCGTCGCAGTCGCCGAGTACAGAGCAATTGATTTCCTGTAACTCCTCTATCATATCTTCTACGATAATGCGTGTGGTGTATATTTCAGCTGCATCGATTTTTTCTATAAGTTCATCTCGGTTGCGTGCACGGCCTATACCGACACTTGAGCCAAGGTTGGCTGGTTTTACGATAACGGGGTAGCCAATTTCATTTTCAATGCGGGCAATCAGTTCGCTGCGTTGTGCAAACCATTGTTTGTCGGTAAACCAAATGTAGTCCACTACCGGTATATTACACGATTTCAATATCATTTTCATCGTGATTTTGTCCATGCCATTGGCACTCGACAGTGTGTTGCAACCGGCATACGGTATGCCTATGGTTTCAAGTATTCCTTCAAAAATTCCGTCTTCGCCGTTTGAACCATGCAGAACCGGAATTACAACATCAAGTTTTTTAATGATGTTTGAGCCAAACAGATTTCGCTTTTTTTTATATAGGTTGTAATCACCGAAACTTGGTTCCATATAGACCTCTTCGACCTGCGAAAGCAGTTTGGGTATGTTGCGGTAATTTTGTATGTCAAGCAAGGCTTCTCCGGTGTACCATTTGCCCTGTTTTGAAATGTAGATGGGTACTACATCATATTTATCGGCATTAATGGCATGCATGGCTTGCGATGCTGAGATAACTGATATTTCGTGTTCGGTTGAGCGTCCGCCGTAGAACACTCCGATAGTTGTTTTCATCTTTTATAATGTTTTGTCTATTATTTAAAAGTATCTGGCAGGTCGTTTTCGTAAAGCACGGTGTCACCGGCATTTGCAATGTCGAGCATAGTGCTTTGAGCCTCGGCAAAAGTCGAAACGGTGTGTACCTTCAGGTCTGAAGGCTTTTTGCGCCCTATGCCTTTTGTTATGGCTTCACGGTTATATTCACCCACGATGATTGCTACATCGCAAGACTGTGCTATGTATTCGCCAAGCAGTTCGTTGTAATAATCTTGTTTTGAACCTAATTCTATCATGCCCGGTGTTATGACTATGCGTTTGCCGTTGGTCATACCGGCAAGTACGTCAAGAGCCATGCGTGAGCCGTCGGGATTGGAATTGAAGGCATCATCGATGATTGTTATTCCGCTTGGAGTGCGCTTCACGTTAAGCCTATGCTCCACTTGCTCGATTTTACTCACCGCATATTGTATTTTTTTGTCAGGGACACCAAGATGCATGGCCATTATGACTGCTGCAAGCAGATTGGATATGTTGCATTCTCCAATTAGTTTGGTGGTTAAGGCGAGCGATTTGCCGTTGCCGACAATCTTGAATGTGGTACCGTTGGATGTGTATTTTATATCTTCGGCATGGTAGTCGCTCCCATTGGCAGTTCTTACAGTGTACCGTTTTACGGTAACATTTTCCACTTTCCTGTTTGCAATGTATGGGAAATCATTGTTCAAAACACCAAATCCATTAGACGGCAGTGCATCGATAAGTTCGAATTTGGTATGTTGGACGTTCTCGATGGTCTTAAACGATTCGAGATGCTGTTCACCCACTGCTGTTATGATGCCATAAGTCGGGTGTACTATGTCACAAATCTCCTTTATGTCGCCTATGTTTTTTGCGCCCATTTCCACAATAAATAAATTGTTGTAGGGTTGCAGCATCTCTCTGACTGTGCGTACTACACCCATAGGGGTATTATAGCTGCCGGGAGTCATCAACACCGAATATTTTTCGCTCAATATGCGATTAAGATAGTGCTTGGTACTTGTTTTACCATAACTGCCAGTTATGCCAATGACAATCATATCTGGCATTTGTGCAAGTATTCGTTTGGCATCGTTGACGTATCTGTTATTTATGGCTTTCTCAACAGGCGTAAGCATCCAATTGGCGGCTATTGTTATTGCCGATGAAGCTGCTGTTGCAAGTAGCATTGTCATGCCGAAAGTGCATACCGCAAAATCGTGTGTTTTGTATAACCATGCAATGATGACAGCAATGATCCAAGTCAGCAGGTTTATAGTCAGAAACAGCCTCCACACGCGTTTTGTGAAAACAAGTGGCTTTTTTGATTTTTTCATCACCAAGATGATGCATTCTGAGATTAATGCAACAATTGCGATGCCAACAACAAATATTGACTGCGAGAGAGATGAAGCCATTAATATGAATACAACGATATTGAACAATCGGCGTATCGACAATGAATCGCCACTTGTCTTTATCCAATGCGAGTATCGTTCATTACGGTAGGAGTTTTGTTGCAACATTTGCAAATCTTTTGTAACTACGAAGCCAAACAGCACTGTTGCAACTAAGGCAAACAATATATATGTTATGAATATTATTGAAAGATTCATCGTCGTTTGTTATTCTGTTTTCTTAATTTCTATGTCCAAGAAACTGCGAATGACTGCTGCAAAGCGGTAAGGGTTGTCAAGGAAGCTGTAGTGTCCGGCTCCTTTGAATACGACAAGACCCGCATCAGGGATAAGTTTCTCCATTTTCCGTGCATCGGCAACAGGTGTGGCCGTGTCGTTTTCACCCCATATAAGTAGTGTGGGACATTTTATTGATGGCATGAAGCGGCAAAGATCTTCATTGACTACAATGCTCATAATGCGGCGCATCATTGGGGATGCGTTGTTGTAGTCGCTCGATCCTACGCGCTTGCGGTAGTTATTGATAATTTCATCGGCACGATGCTTGCCTACCAACAGAGGCAATATACGTTTGTATATTTTATAGCTGTAAACTTTAAGATAATATCGTAGGCTTCGCTGAGGTTTCACTCCGGCTGCATCGACAAGTATAAGTTTCTTTGTTTCGTTCCGTGAAGCGTATAGTATGCCCACCCTTCCACCAAATGAATGGCCGATTATTATGGGGTGTTCTATGTTTTCAGTGTGTACAAATTGTTCTATGAGTGTTGTATATTGTTCTATACCCCAAACCTTTAGCGGTTCGGAACTGTCACCAAATCCGGGGAAATCGATATTATAAACGGTAAAATTGTCAATAAGTAATCTTTCAATGCTTGCAAGGGTGGTATGGTTGCACCCCCAGCCGTGCATCAGTATGACAGCCTGATTACCAGAACCTTCGACGGTGTAACAAAAATCTACATCTTGCAGTGTCAGAATCTTTTTCATGCTTCACCCAAACAAGACACAAATTTAGGAACTGTTTTAATTTTACGCAAAAAAAGTTTATATGTTCGACTATAAAAAACTGAGGGTAACAACGTTGCCTTACATCTTATATACCGGTACATATTTAAAAAGAGCATCAAAATTTTGTTTTTGATGCTCTTTCTCGTCGGTGGGCGTTGACGGATTCGAACCGCCGACCCTCTGCTTGTAAGGCAGATGCTCTGAACCAGCTGAGCTAAACGCCCTTGTTTCTGTTTTGCGTTGCAAAGGTACAACTAAATTTCATATAGACAAAATCTAGATTATGTTTTTTGTGTGAAAAAAATAAAAAATAGTAAAAACTGCAGCAAAAACACCTGTGGCAAGTATATCGAGAAATTATAATGCCCTGTATTGGGGAATATCTTTTAAAAACGAATAAGTGCCTTTGGTGTAATCAATGCGGCAGCAGTAGTGTGTGCGTCCGTTGGTTACTATGAGATACAGAGCTTTGAGTACCATGTTATAACGCACGATTTGGTCGAAAACGGTTTGGGTGATTGTGACTGATGGGGCTTTGTATTCTATTATGACGAATGGATGGCCGTTAAGGTCACTAACCAATGTGTCGCAACGTCGGCTAATGTTATTTTGCGTCAGTGACACTTCGTTTGCCATGAGTCCTGCCGGAAATCCTTTTTCATCTATAAGGAAAGTCACGAAATTTTGCCTTACCCATTCTTCGGGAGTGAGTGATACAAACTTTTGGCGTATTCGGTCGAATATTAAAAACTTGCCATTGTGTGCTTTTTTTATGTTGAATTGCTTTTCGGGTAGGTTGAGGTTCATAATTCAAATTATAATGTGTAAATTTACACAAAATATCCATATGAGAAATTAATGGCAGCAAAAAAGGGAACTTTGTCATATTTGCAGATTGTAAATAATATCAAGCGTGGCGTGTTTGCTCCTATTTACGTGCTCATGGGGGAAGAGTCTTTTTACATTGACAAACTCCAGAAGATGATCGAGGAGAATGCTTTGAGCGAAGACGAGCGTGATTTTAATTTGTCGGTGTTTTATGGTACCGATTGTGATATGCACGATGTGGTGAATACATGCCGTCGTTATCCGGCGATGTCGCGTTATCAGGTTGTGATACTCAAGGAAGCACAAAATGCATCGGATCTTGATTTGTTGAAGCACTACGTCCAAAAGCCGTTGGCATCAACGATTCTTGTGGTGTGCAATAAGGGCGGCAACATTAAGGCTCAGGGATTGATGGCGGCATTGCAAGCCGGCAAGTCGGGTATTGTATTCGAATCCAACAAACTGCGCGAGCAGGATGTAGCTTCGGTAATAAAAAATTATGTTCATGATAGTGGTGGAAAAATCGATGAGAAGTCGGTGGCAATGATGAAAGATTTTGTCGGAACAGATGTGTCACGGCTTATCGGAGAACTTGACAAACTGTTATTGCTTGTTGGTAAAAACGGTAATATTGTCCCTGATGTCATAGAGCGTAATATAGGCATAAGCAAGGATTTTAATAATTTTGAGCTTGAAAATGCTGTGCGTACACGCAATGTGGCAAAGGCTTTCATGATAATCGATTATTTTGAGCGTAATCCTAAGCGCAATCCTACGGTGTTGACTGTAAGTGTGTTGTTTTCTTTTTTCTCTAATTTGCTGCTTGCCAATACGGCTCGTGACAAATCGGAGCAGGGGGTGATGTCTCAACTTGAAACGAAATCGCCGTATCGTGCACGGATTTTCATTGATGCCATGCGGTGTTATAACACGGCCGGTTGTGTGAGAATAATCAGTTATTTGCGTGAGTTTGATGCCAAAAGCAAAGGTATAGGCTCACGGCAGAACGAATATGAGTTGTTACGGGAACTGTTGTACAAAATTTTTTACATGTGAGAGTGTACGAAACCGTAATTCCCATCATTTCAATCTGAACATGTAACCGAGTGTTACTGAAAGCGACATGCCGCGGGATGCTCCGAAATAGTCGGTTTTACTGCTGCCGAATATGTTACCAATGCCGAAATAATAGCGGCCTTCAAGAATTAGTGAGTGCTTGTTTTTCATTATGAATTCCATGCCGGCACCTGCCGAAATACCGTAATCGAATTTTGATTGTATCTCCATATCGAATTGTTCGGTTTCGCGATATTGATTGTTGAAGTCTGGTTGGTTATCGATGTCAAAATTCTGAGAATGGGTGTCACCAATCATCCAACAAATTTCAGGACCGGCATTAAAGAATCCTCTGAACTTGTGGCTGCCGAAGTATATGTGTGTGAGAAATGGCAGATGAACGTATGTCAGCCGGCGTTGATAGGCATAGGATGTCCCTTCAAATTTTTCTTTCCATCCACGTTGCATCATATTAAGTTCCACAATGAAGCCGAAATTTTTTTCTTCTATGTATCGAAATGCCACCCCGAAAGTAGTTCCCATAATCATTGATTGTGGAACTGAAGGTGAGAATGTCATCATCGAGAATGTGGTACCCGCCTTGGCTCCGATTGATATATTTGAGTCGTAATGGGTTTGCGCCGCAGCCTTGAATTGAACAGCGAGCAGTGTGAATAAAATAAAAAAAGTGTGTGATGCAAATCGTTTCATTTAACCGTAGTTTCTATTGTGTTGAAAACAGTGAAGTGAATGAAATATGCCGATTTGTTGATGAATCCACTCCAGTTGCTTACACGAGAGAAGTCGAAGCTGTTTTGCAATCCTTTGTAGAGGAAATTGTTGTTATAGTCTTTTCCGTTCATGAATAAACTTAGGAAATAGCAACCGGTGTCATAACCGAGAAGTCCGAATTTGGGTGCAGCATAAATCATGTATTCGCCATACCAATGGTGGAATTTGTTATCGAAATTCTTTATTCCGGTTTCATCTTGCATGGTGAAGAATCGAGAATAGATGTATGTGTCGATTTGATTGAAGTCCGATCCGAATTCGGCAATATATGTTGTCCATTCAGGATGTCCGAGCATACACATATTGACATCGTAACGGTCGAGTTTGACATTCTTTATTGCATCGAGCGACTTAATCAGGATATTACGACTGCTTGAAGTTGGAATGATCACATATTGGTGTCCTTGTGCAAGCATCATACTTAATGTATCGGCTTGCAGCGATTTATCGAAGTCAAGTGTTGCATATTTTATGTTCTTTGCCGATAGGTGAGCTTTCAGCTCGCGTACCATATCCTTTTCTTCTTCTGTTGGCATATTCAGGAATAAGACTTCATAACCACGGAAAGTTTCATCAAAAAAGTCGAATAACTTGGCTTGCAGGTAGTTTTGTGGAGTGTTAATTTGGAATAGTGTAGGATAGTTGTTGTAAATGTCGTTTTTTAATGAGAAAGAGTTGATGATAGCTATTTTCTTTTCGGTTCCGTATTGGGCTATGCGTTCGATTTGATTATTGTCATCAGGGGTGAAAATCATATCCATTTCGGCCATTGCTGGTGATTTTAAAATTGAATCGATGTTAGCCATGGAGTTTCCGGTGTCATATGCAAATATGTTGATGTTTTTTATGCCTTTGGTCTGCCGTATGGTATCTACTGCGAGCAAAAAACCCTTGTAAAATTCGGTAAACAGATAAGCCTGTTTGGATGGTGATTGACTGTTGAGCATAAAAGGCAACAACAGGGCTACATTTATATTGTTGTCATCGCGGAACACGTGTATGGAGTCATACATTTCCTGTATCATTGGTGACTCGTTGTATGACAATTGGGCTTGCAGAATATTGCTCGATGTAGGATCTATTGTAACAGTTTCGGTCTTTTTTACAGGTATATATAGTGTCTTACCGCGTTTTAACTTCTTCATGTCGGGATTTGCTGCTCGCAAATCTTCTACACTCACTTTGAATTTGCGGGAAATTGAAAAATATGTATCTCCACGTTCTATTTCATAGGTGTGGAATTCGGTGGTTTCTCTTTCTGTTTCGATGACGGTATAATAGTTTGGACGAACTCTTATTACTTCACCGCTTTTGAAATTCTGAGGCGAAATGCCCGGATTGAGTTCCATCAGTTTGTCAATCGAAGTGTTATATTTTTTTGCCGTACTAAACAATGTGTCTCCCGGACGTATAGTGACATATATGAATGCCGTATCTTGCGTAGAGTTTTCAATTGCGGTATCTTCTTGGTTGCTTGTGACCGTTGTAGCCGATTGTGGAATTTGCAGTTCCTGCCCTTCTTTTATTCCACTGTTTGCATCAGGGTTAAGTTGTATGATTCTGGAAGTGGTGGTGCCGTAATTCTTTGCGATACCGTATAATGTTTCTCCTTTTTTAACTATGTGAGTGAAATAGGAAGGAGCGTCTGTTACGCTCTCAGTAGATTTGCCTCGCGAAGCAAAGTCGCTTACCGGGAAGAAAAGAAACTGGTCGGCTTCAATTCCTCCGGCGGCTTCGGGGTTATATTTTATTATGTCTTCTTGGGTTATTTTTAGTTTATTGGCTATGCTGTATAAAGTTTCATTTTTCTTTATTTCATGATAGTAGAACTGCATACCGCCTATAGTCCTTGTGGGTAGAGGCAGTTGAGCCCTCGATGAAAATGCAATTGAGCAAATTATGGAAATCGTTATCAGCAGTTTTATTTTCATAACCGATGAGGTATTAAAGTCATAGATGTGGAGTGTGGAGAGAGGGTAGGGTAGTATTGCCGCCTTAAAGCAAAAAGTTATTCGAGAGCTTGACGTAAATCATCAATTATGTCATCGACATTTTCTATACCTACAGACAAGCGTATAAGGTCGGGAGCCACGCCCGCCTCGATAAGTTGTTCATCACTTAGCTGCCTGTGAGTGTGGCTTGCAGGATGCAGCACACACGAACGTGCATCGGCCACGTGAGTAACTATGCAAATAAATTTCAAGCGGTCCATGAATTTTATTGCATCTTCGCGAGAACCTTTTATTCCGAAGGTCATTACTCCGCATGTGCCGTTGGGAAGGTATTTTTGTGCAAGGTCGTGGTATTTGTCCCCCTCAAGATCTCCATAGTGTACCCAATTGACACGTGGATGTGATTGCAGAAATTTTGCTACTTTCAATGCATTTTCACAATGGCGTGGCATACGTAGATGCAATGTTTCAAGTCCGACATTGATGAGGAAAGCATTTTGCGGTGATTGGGCCGACCCGAGGTCGCGCATTAATTGAGCAACGGCTTTTTCTATGTATGCCAGTTTGCCGAATTTTTTTGTATAAGAAAGTCCGTGATATGATTCATCGGGTTGTGTCAGGCATGCAAATCTGTCGGGATATTGTTCCCAGTCAAAGTTGCCGCTGTCGATAATGGCACCTCCCACTGTCATTGCGTGGCCGTCGATATATTTGGTAGTGGAATGTGTAACAATATCAGCACCCCATTCAAACGGACGGCAGTTGATGGGAGTGGCAAATGTGTTGTCGACAATAAGGGGAACACCGTGCTTGTGGGCTATTCGGGCGAATTTCTCTATATCGAGTATGTTCATGCCGGGATTGGCGATGGTTTCACCAAACAATGCTTTGGTGTTTGGCTTGAAGGCCGCTTCTATTTCAGCATCATCAGAGTCGGCATCTACAAACGTCACGTCAATGCCTATCTTACGCATCGTTACGTTGAAAAGGTTGTATGTGCCACCGTAAATGGTCGATGAACATACGAAGTGGTCTCCGGCTCCGCAGATATTAAGCAAGGCATAAAGATTGGCAGCTTGTCCCGAGGAGGTTAGCATTCCTGCAATCCCTCCCTCTAAGGCTGTTATCTTTGCAGCGACTGCATCGCATGTGGGATTCTGTAATCGTGTGTAGAAGTATCCTGTCGCTTCGAGATCGAACAAGCGGGCCATTTCTTCGCTTGTGTCATATTTGAATGTTGTACTTTGATAAATTGGCAAAATACGGGATTCTCCGTTGCGAGGTTTCCATCCTGCTTGAACACAGAGTGTTTCTTTTCTAAGATTATTATTCATAAAAAAAATTATGTATTGGCTTTAAATTTATGCAGTTTCTACTTGTAGGCTTTTTAGAGCCGGTTTACTGCTAATTTCCTGCAAAGTTAATGAATCTCGTCAAAATAAAGGAAACCATGATTGATTTTATGTTACGTATGGATGTAGCAGAAAAGAGCAGTGACGAGATGCGGATATGGGATAAGTTATCGTTTCTTGCCGAAAATGGCTGTAATAAGGTCGCCACGACCGAGGCGGTGGAGCGAATTTATGATTTCTTGCCGATATTCGGGCTTATACCAAAAGAAGTATTTGCGCTGTGACAGTTTTTCTTCACGTGTTGTGGCTGTATATACGGGTTCGAGTGTGTAAGGGTTGTAGCCGGTATAATACATTTCGGTGGAAACCGTCATCGGGGTAGGGGTAAAATCCTGCACCTGCTCAAGATGAAAATTCAGTTTCTTGGTTTTTACAGCTAATTCGGCCATGTCCGCTTCATGGCAACCCGGGTGTGATGAAATAAAATAGGGGATGAGTTGCAACCTTAATCCTTCGCATTCGTTAATAGTATCAAATGTGCGCTTGAATTCTTCAAACAGGTTGAATGAAGGTTTGCGCATCAATTGTAGAACGGCATCTGATGTATGTTCGGGTGCGACTTTCAAACGCCCTGAAACATGTCGCAAAATCAGTTCTTTGATGTAATGTCGATTGATGTCGTTTATGCGTTTATTCTTGTTGCGGTGCATGGCAAGGTCGTAGCGCACACCGCTACCTATGAACGACCGTTTTACTTCCGGCAATGCGTCTACTGTGCGATAAATGTCAAGCAGATGGCTATGGTCGTTGTTCAGATTGGGGCATGGAGATGGATGCAAGCAAGAGGGGCGAGTGCAGCGGCTGCATTTTTCGAGGTCATGTCCCGACATCTTGTACATGTTGGCCGAGGGACCTCCTAAATCTGAGATGTAACCTTTGAAATCGTCCATTTGTGTCACCTGCCGCACTTCTCGCATAATCGATTGCTTGCTGCGCGAGGTGATGAATTTGCCCTGATGTGCCGAAATGGTACAGAATGCGCAACCGCCAAAACAGCCTCGGTGCATATTCACGGAGTGGCGTATCATCTCGTAAGCCGGGATACGCTTGCCATTATAGCGTGGATGCGGCAGGCGTGTATATGGGAGGTCAAACGAAGCATCGATTTCTTGCTCGGTCATTGGTGGATTGGCATGATTTACTTTTACTGCACGATTGCCCACACGTTGCCAAATATTGCGGCCATGGTAGCGATTCGACTCGATTTCGATATATTTGAAATTTTCGGCATGGCGACGTTTGTCGGCAAGAGCCTCTTCATGGCTGTAAAGCGTTATGTGGGTGTCGCTTTCACGTTCGTGAGGCATATTTTCGGTTGACAACAAAAGAGCCGTTTGCGGGATGTCAACCAATTCTTTAACGTGGTGCCCTGCAGAAATTGCATCTGCAATTTCAACTATTGGTTTCTCTCCCATGCCATATACAAGCAGGTCGGCAGGGCAATCGGCCAAGATGGAAGGACGTAAACGATCTTGCCAATAGTCATAGTGTGTGAGCCTGCGCAATGAAGCCTCTATGCCGCCGATGATTATCGGGACATCGGGGTAGAGCCGACGTAGTATTTCGGAATACACAATAGTGGGATAATCGGGACGCAATCCCGAACGCCCGTTAGGAGAGTATGCATCATCGCTGCGACGGCGGCGGTTGGCCGTATAATGATTGACCATTGAATCCATAGCACCTGCCGAAACGCCAAAAAACAATCGTGGCTGTCCCAACTTCTTAAAGTCACGCAAGTCGTCTTGCCAATTTGGTTGTGGCACTATAGCCACGCGGTAGCCGCGGGCTTCGAGCACACGTCCTATCACGGCTGCACCCATCGAAGGATGGTCTATATAAGCATCACCGGAAAAAATAATGACATCGATATAATCCCACCCCAAGTATTCGATTTCTTTCTTGGTGGTTGGAAGCCATTGTCGGTGTATTTTGTTGCTATTGTTCATTAGCTTTGTCGTGTTAATCTTGCTGCTTGGCAATGCGATTTTCAATGTCGAGTAATTGGTCGCGTAATTGTGCGGCTTCAATAAAGTCCATTCGCTTTGCGGCTGCAATCATGTCGGCTCGCAATCGTTCGGCTGTGTTCTGCAAGTCATCTCGGCTCATGTATTTTACAACGGGGTCGGCAGCTAATCCGGCATCAAGCGAAAATTCGGCCTCGCATTGACGTATGATTTGTTCGGGCAGATGTTTATTGCCGTTTATGTATTCATATTTCTTGCCTTTCCGGTTTTTGTGGTTTTCGGCATCGATATCGGTTTCATCGACCTCTTTGCCTATAATCAAGTTGCGAGCTTTGATGATGGCTTGCGGTGTGATTCCATGTTCTTCGTTATATTTCAGTTGAGCCGTGCGCCGGCGTTCTGTTTCTTCGATTGTGCGTCGCATGGAGTCGGTTATCTTGTCGGCATACATTATGACGAGTCCGTTCAAGTTTCGTGCTGCACGTCCTGCCATCTGCGTCAAGGAGCGGTGTGAACGCAGGAATCCCTCTTTATCGGCATCAATGATGGCCATGAGCGACACCTCCGGCAGGTCGAGGCCTTCCCTCAGCAAGTTTACGCCGATTAGCACATCGATATTGCCTGCGCGCAGGTCATCGAGTATTTTGATGCGATCCATCGTTTCGACATCGCTGTGCATGTAAGCACAATTTATGTCTAATTTTGCGAGATATGCGGCAAGTTCCTCGGCCATGCGCTTGGTGAGTGTCGATACGAGTGTACGTTCCTGTCTTTCGATGCGCAATTGTATTTCTTCGATGAGGTCATCGATTTGTCCTTTTGACGGCCGCACTGCAATCACCGGGTCAAGAAGCCCAGTCGGACGTATGATTTGTTCAGTTACTATGCCTTCCGACTTTGCAAGTTCATAGTCATCGGGTGTTGCGCTCACATATATCGTCTGATGGGTCATTGCTTCAAACTCTTCGAAGCGCAAAGGGCGATTGTCGGCTGCTGCTTGTAGCCTGAAGCCATAATTTATCAGGTTGGCCTTGCGTGACTGGTCGCCTCCATACATGGCACGTATTTGCGGAATGGTCACATGACTCTCGTCAATAATTGTAAGGAAATCTTTCGGGAAGTAGTCGAGCAGGCAGAATGGGCGAGCGCCGGGCGAGCGTCCGTCAAAGTATCGCGAGTAGTTTTCAATGCCGCTGCAATAACCCATTTCGCGAATCATCTCAATGTCATATGTTACACGTTCTTGCAACCGTTTGGCTTCGGCAAGTCGTCCTTCTTTGTTGAACATTCCCACTTCTGTGCCAAGGTCAAGTTCTATTTGAGCCAATGCTTGTGCCATGCGTGTCTTTGATGTGACAAAGATGTTGGCCGGAAATATGCTGAATTCCGCGACATTCTCTTGTGGCAGCTGCGAAACAGTGTCGAGTACTTGTATCGCCTCTATTTCATTCCCCCAAAAGATGACACGTATCATTATTTCTTCGTATGCAAGATAGATGTCCACTGTATCGCCTTTCACACGGAATGTGCCACGTTCTAACTTTACTTCGTTGCGTGAATAAAGCGCGCTCACAAGGGTGCGTAGAAATTCATCGCGTCCCACATTCATTCCGCAGGCTATGTGTATGATGTTTTCACCGAAATCCTCAGGATTTCCCATACCATAGAGGCATGATACCGATGACACTACAACGATGTCACGTCGTCCCGACAGAAGTGCCGTGGTGGTGGCAAGTCGCAATCTGTCGATTTCATCGTTGATCATCAGGTCTTTCTCAATATATTTGTCGGATGCCGGAATATAAGCCTCGGGTTGGTAATAATCATAGTACGATACGAAGTAGTGTACCGAGTTTTCGGGAAAAAATGATTTGAATTCCGAATATAGTTGTGCAGCAAGTGTTTTGTTGTGAGACAATACAAGTGTCGGGCGCTGAACGTTAGCAATTACATTGGCCATTGTGAAAGTCTTGCCCGACCCTGTTACTCCAAGCAATGTTTGGTAGGGAGTGCCGTTTTTTACACCTTCCGATAATTCGCGTATTGCGTTTGGTTGGTCACCGGTAGGTTGATAATCCGAATGAAGTAAAAAATCCATCGTAATACATTTGTGGAAAAAGCAAACTTGCCAAATCAGTTTGCAAAGTTAAGAAAGACACCGCAAATACAGTCTTGCCCGGTCATTAAATTTACCTAATCTCGGGTGAATGATTGGGAATTGAGGTCTTATGCTTATTTTTGCATTAAAGAATCCGCAAAGAATGAAATCAGGGAAGATATATATTTTTGTGATTGTTGCCATTTCGATAATATGCCTGTTACCATTTCTTTATGTATGTCGTTATGTGCATCCGGTCAACGATGATTATTCGTTTGCCATGACCCATATCGGCTCCAATTGTTTTGCTGCTGTTGTCGATTCCTATTTTAATTGGTCGGGAAGATATTTGGCAACTTTTTTGTCAAGTCTTAATCCGCTTTCTTACAGCGTAGATTCCATGTTTTGGTACAAAGTGGCATCGACCATTATGGTGTTGCTGTTTTTCTTTGTCCCAATCATTGCGTTTCGGGTCATGGCGGGCAAATATCTTGGAAAATTTCGGTCGGCTGCGCTTGGCTGCCTGTTCTTCATCATGTTTATGGCTCTTTGTCCAAAAGTGTCGGAATTGTTTTATTGGTTTTCATCGTATGTAGCATTCACTGTGCCATCGTTGGTGGCTTTGTTGTTTTTCGCAATATTGCCGCGTGGCGGCAGATTGTTTACGGCCTTGCAGTGTTTGCTTGCTTTTGTCATACCGGGTGGAAATGAAGTGACTGCAGTGCTCTTTGTAATGACTGTGTTATTTCTGGCTCTTGTAACGCGCAACCGGCGCATAATGTTGTTGGCTGCAATTGCTGTCGTGGCAATAGTCATTGTTATATTAAGCCCGGGAAATGGGGTGAGAATGGGTTACCAATTGTCGGGACACCCATATTTGTGGACTGTTATGGTCAGTGTGCTACAGACTTTATCGTGGGGGGTGTTGTGGTTGCCGGCGTTATTGCTTGTTACTGTGGTCTATGTGCCATTGGTGGGAGTACGGCTTTGCGGTCTGAAGATTTTTAACATCAAGCCGTTGCATTATGTGATTTTTGTGACATTAAGTGTACTTGTGGCTCACATACCGGCTACGCTTGGACTGTCATCGGTTATAACCGGTCGCACGGCCAATTCGTTATTGTTCTTTTTTATCCTGTATTATTTCTTCGGAGTACAGATTATCATTAATCGCCATGCCGATGCGTTGAAAAAGGCTCTCGCCATGAAGTATTGTCATAGGGCGTGTGCGGTCATGCTGTTTTGTTTTACTTTTTTGTGCCCTCTTACGCTTGAAGGACCAGTTGCCACGGCATATTTCGACATAGCCTGTGGCAAGGCTGCACGATATGATGCTATTCTCACCGAGCGTGACATACTTGCCATGGAAAACTGTGAAAACGTTGACACGGTGGTGTGGTTTAAGCCACTTGGCGTTACTTCAAAAACATTGTTTGTGAAAGATCTTGGAACTGTACCCGATGCAATGTTCTGTTATGATTATAGTCACTACCACAAGTTGAAGTGCAAGGTTGCCGTGGATGGCGATGATATTCGGTTTATCAGTAACTACGAAACGATTTTCTTGATGGGGAAGCAAGTACGCAACGACAAATGATACCGATACTACAATTAAGATTGTTCACACTGCCGGGAGGCTCATGCCATTTAACTTGCGGTAAAGGTCGAGGGCATATACGTCGGTCATGCCGCTGATGTGGTCGATGACTGCCTGTATCTTTTCGAACAACGTGGGAGCAAATACATCGTATTGTTGAGGAAACTTGCTTAGTAACAATTGAGAATAGTTGCGCTCGGGATGCAACACGGCCTCAGTGAGCTTGCGCAATAGTTCAGTTATGATTTGATGTCCTGCAAGGTCTACGTCAACCACTTCGCCGGCTCTGTATATTTTGGCATGGGCAAGGTCGCTGCATTTGCGGTAGGCAAATCTGGGACGTTCCGACAGGTGGTCGATGAGGCACCCTTCAAACCGGCCACATAATATTTCATCTTCATGATCGAGGAATATCTTGCAACACTCATTTACGAGCAGGCCTATGATGCACGAACGCAAATAAACCACTTTCTCGTTATTGTCTTCAACATTGGCCATGACATCGCATATATGTTTTTTGCGGCTATCATCGAAAAAATTCAGTAAAAGGTTTATTACATCGTTGGTGTTAAGTATCTTCAGTTTATGTGCATCTTCGATGTCCATTATTTGATAGCAAATGTCGTCGGCAGCCTCTATGAGATATACGAGAGGGTGGCGGCAGTAGCATTCATCTTCTAATTTTATAAGCCCTACTTCATTGGCTACACGTTCGAAAAGTTCCTTTTCGGTTGTGAAAAAGCCGAATTTCCCCTTTTCTCCACATTTGGACGAGGAGAAAGGGTATTTTACAATCGCGGCAAGCATGGAATAGGTCATGGCAAATCCGCCCGGGCGGCGACCCTTGAATTGATGGGCAAGTAAACGGAATGAGTTGGCGTTGCCCTCGAAGTGTATCAGGTCGTTCCATTGGCCGGTGGTGAGATGCTCTTTGAATTTAAGCCCTTCCCCCTCGTTGAAGAACGCTCCTATGGATTTTTCTCCCGAGTGCCCGAATGGTGGATTGCCCAAGTCGTGGGCAAGACATGCCGCTGCTACAATCTCCTCGATGTTGTGAAATTTTTTAACCCATACTTCTCCGGCATATTTTTCCCGCAGCTTACGCGACACTTCACTTGCAAGCGACTTGCCGACACTTGATACTTCAAGGCTGTGTGTAAGTCGGTTATGTACGAATATACTACCGGGCAGTGGGAACACCTGCGTCTTGTTTTGCAACCGTCGGAATGGCGATGAGAATACAAGGCGGTCATAGTCGCGTTGGAAGTCGCTGCGAATGGTTTCACGTCTGTCGTTATAATGTTCAAGCCCGAGCCGTTTGCCGCAAATAAGGCGGTCCCACTCCATTTTTTTGCTATTGGGCTTTGTTGTCATACACATTATGGTATGTGATTTTTGAGTGCGTAGTCGGTGTGATGCCTTTTTGCCTGAAAAGTTCGCTCACGGTGACAAGTGTGTACCCTTGTTTTCTCAGTTCGGGGATAATGGTTTTCAAGGCTTCGGCAGTTGCATCATTGCCCTCGAAGTCGTGCAGCAATATCACATCTCCGTCTTTTACTTTCTTAAGTACCTCTTGGCTACGATCGCTTGCGGTCACCGATGGCTCCCAATCCTTTACGTCGAAACCTCCGATAAATGTCAAGTCGATGGTGCTGTACATCACATCGCTTGTTTCTAAATATGGAGCACGGAAGAATTGCGGCTCGCGTCCGACCACTTGCTTGATTGCATCAGAAGTGTATTTCGCTTCCATGCTTATTTCGTCGGCTGTCATTTCGCCCATGTGTGAGTGCGAGCGTGAGTGGTTTTCAAGTTCACAGCCCTGTTCGACAGCCCGTTTCATGACTTCACCGGTTGAACTGTCGATGTTTTTCCCACAAAGAAAAAATGTGGCTACCGCATTGTTTTCTTTAAGCACGTCAAGCACTTTTACTGTGGTTGTGGTGTTTGGTCCGTCATCAAAGGTTAATGCCACTAATTTGTCGTTGTCGGCACCATTGGCTGTTACGTAACAAATGACGGTCATGATTATCGTTAAAAATTTTTTCATATATGTTCCTGTTTTTTTATTATTTCATACTGCGAATATAAGAAATTTTTCAACTGATCTCAGTATGTTAAAATGTAAAAATATTCAAAAATGAAGATTTTTTTGCACATTATTCAATTATATGCTACCTTTGCATACTCAAATTACACATGGATTAAAGGTATGTGTGCTTATCCTTGTACGATTATTGGGGTCGACTGGATTTGACAGCGTGTAGAAGCGGTGTGTAAGCATGCAGAGCGATGATGGCTTAGCTCTATAATATACTCGACATCAGAAATTTATCTGGCGAAAATAATTACGCTCTTGCTGCCTAAACCGAAGAACAGTAGGTTTGGCTTAATCCTCGCCACAGTGGCGGGGACAAGACATCACCCGATTGCTCTTTTCCCGAAGCTAATCGACAAGGTGGTGCTCATAAATCGGGAATAGGAGCCGGTAAGTCTGGCATCGGCACTGAAAATTTACAGACTAAGCCGCAAGTTGGCAGCCATGAGCCTTACTTTCGGTCTAAAACAGTATCATGGATAAGCATGTAGAAAGCACATTGGTTCCATGTTTGGACGAGGGTTCGATTCCCTCCGGCTCCACACTCACATTTGCAGATTGTGTAATACACAATTGTAGCAATTTTAGAGCATTGCATCTCAGCTTTTTTAGATGAGATGCAATGCTTTTTTTACAATGAGGAGTTTTTGTTACACCACCGCATTCATCTCATCCAACAAATCTTGGTAAGACGTCACTTTGTGATACCTTACATTAGCTGTGGAAATGGAATTGAATAATTTTTCCGCGCATTCTATTTTTGCCTTTTCCACGCCGCGCAGTTCCATTGAGCTCATCGAGCCCTTGGTTTCGGCAATGAAGAAGATATGTTTCACTCCATCCTTCTTCATTGCAATGGCCCAGTCGGGGGCATAATCGCCGACAGGTGTCGGGATCCGGAATGTTCGGGGCAGTTTGGCGTACACCGCCACTTCATCGGCTTCATCAAGGTCATGGGCAAACCGACGTTCTCCCTTGCTGTCGCTGAACACATAGTCGGTAATGTGTTTTTTAGCCGCATAAGCCCGGTCAAAATCCATCTTGTTTTTCACCGTGAAAATATCGCTGTCATATTTGCCTTCGGTCATGTTGTAGTGGATTGACTCCACAATCATTGTGGCCTTCTGTTCCCTGATGATACCTGTTACCTTACGGATGAATTCCTCCGGGTTGTTCCTGAACAGATACAGCTTGCTCTCTTTAATACCCTGTAATATTCTTACCACGGTGCGGCGGGTAAGGTTTGCGCCTTTGGCAATGTCACCCACAAGGTCGTAACGGACGGTCGAGGTACAGATATCCGTCAGTTCGTGGGACTGTGAACGGGTGTCACCGAATTCCGCAACCTGCTTCTCGTCCTGCATCCCTTCCACCATGACATAACGTAGCTGTTTCACGTCCAGTTCCGCGTTGATATGCAGAACGGACTTTTCAATCAACTCGTTGCTGTCATAACTCACCGTGTAAACGTATTGATGGTTGATCTCTTTCCACAAGGCTTGAAACTCCGCTTTGTTGAAGTTCCCGTTCAGCCTGTTTTCCGAGGTGGAGGGTTTGTCCGGCTCTACCATGTCGTCAAGTGCTTTCGGGTCAAAGATTGAGTTTATCAGTCGTGTCACCCCTTCGGCTATGGGCTGCAATTTTTGTGGCAGCGGTGCAAGCGTTCCGTCGGCTACCGCCTCCCGGTATGCAGGTGTGATATTCTTGTCGTCGTCAATGTAACCGTTATCTTCCAGGTAAACAATGATACGGCTTGCTTCCGATTCGCTGACGAGGTGGATTTCTTCTCCCGACTTGATTTGCTTACCGGTAAAATAGGCAACGGTCGCTTTTGCGGCACGCTCACGCAACACCTCCCGTGTTTCACGCTGCAAGGCATTGGTAAAATCGGAATAACTTTCGTTGGCAATCACCGTCAGTCTGTTCACCTCATGCACATCTTCCCCCAACAATTCCCTGTCCATACGGATGCCGTTTTTATCCACACAGATACGCAAGCCACGTCCCACTTCCTGCCGCTTGGCCGTGGTGGAATTGGAGTGGCGCAGTGTGCAGATCTGGAATACATTCGGGTTGTCCCACCCCTCACGCAGTGCCGAGTGCGAAAAGATAAAGCGTGTCGGCTCCTCAAAGCTCAGCAGGCGTTCCTTGTTCTTCAATATCAGGTCGTAGGCGGATATGTCGTCCGACAAGCCTGTTTTCTTCTCCACCTTGCCGTCAACCATCCGGCCGGTCTTCTTGTCTATCGAGAAATACCCACGGTGTACCTCCTGTGGCGTGGAACGGCGCAGGTATGCGTTATAATCCTCGTCCCAAAGATGGAACTCGTCGTTTACCAGCCGGGCATATTCTTCCTCGAATATCTTCTGGAACACGCCTTTCACCTCGTTCCCGTCCTCGTCATAGCTTTTGTATTTCGCCACCTCGTCGATGAAGAAAAGCGACAGGCACTTGATACCCCGTTTGAACAGTTGCCGTTCCTTCTCAAGGTGCGACTTGATGGTCTCCCTTATCTGCACACGCTGCATCGCCAGTTCGTTGGTGTCGCCAATCACCTCGCCGCGGCGCAGGGTCACGCCATTAAGGAATGTGACATGACCGCCGGCATTGATTTCCGACACCGTAAAGCCGTCGTACTCCGCCAATCCGGATTCCACACGCAGGTTGTCGCCGGTGCCGAAAATCATGGTCTTGCGTACAATGCTTCCCGTTGCCGTTTTCGTTTCCATCTCGATGCGGGCCATAGGCGGCCGTTTGGGAGAGAGCACAATGTCGTCCAAATAGAGATAGCCGCTCGTTCCCCGCAGATTCTTCACCTCAAAACCTTTTACCTGAATGCGTTTCACCAGTTTCTGGCGGTAGGCATCCAGCGCATCGAGGGCATATATGGTATCGTGCCTTGTCTTGTGCGTGGCCGAATAGTTGAGCACGAACAACGGGTTGAACC
>CAYNBZ010000006.1:0-61840 GCA_964395975.1 uncultured Muribaculaceae bacterium
CCTACATCTGGTACCCCGGCGAGGAGAAGCCTGTGATGATATCCGAAAGATACCCGGAGTTGACGTACATGGCGCATCTTGACGAGACGTCAAGCGGCATTACCGGCATCAACACCCCAACAGACATCACCCCCGACGGCAAGCGCGTGATAGGCTTTGCGTATGACGCTGACGACGCAACCCAGTCAATATCCATTGTTACCTACGTGATTGACTTCGACGGCGATGACGGTGGTGACGACTCCTCCGGCATAAGCGGCGTGACTGTCGACGGTGATGATACCGAGGTAGCGCGCTACACGCTCGATGGCATTCGCATAGGCTCACCTGTGAAGGGGGTCAACATAGTGAAGAAGGCCGATGGCAGCACCGTCAAGGTGGTGGTGAAGTAACTCTCCACTGCCATACGCAAGGCGTCTACTGCCTTGGGCGTGTACCTAAAGATACAAAAAAGCCAACTAATTCGCAATGCTTTGTGCATGAATTAGTTGGCTGATTTTATTTTATTTACTGAATCTCCTTGGTTTGTCGTATGCTTACGTCGCATAGCAACATCATCGCCGCCGTTCCCCGTTTGATTTATTCTTTGTTGCGGTGCTGCCATTTCGAAATCCAATTGTTAATCCGGTCATAATATTTTGATTCGGTTATGCCATGTGGATTGTAAAAAGAGAGATTTTCGTTTGGATCACCCTTTTGCTCAGGGAATATTACCATTATGCTACTGTTGTTGAAGTATTTCGAAATCTGCATAGGTAGCTTTTCAAAAGAATTGTCGTATGAGATAAACCCACGTCGCGCGCTGACCACCACAAACAGATGGTCATAATTGACTTTATTGGAAATCATTAGCAGGTCGTCCCAGCTGTCCATCATGAAATATTGCGCTCTTGTCGAGAATTTCTTTTTCTTTATCACACCTTTTATATATCCGAGTGTTTGTTCGTGACCATAGAAATATACACGGCAACTTAATTGTGAACTCATCCGACAGATGTGGGTAACCCATTTTACGAACCCGGGCTCAAATTCAGATTTTGGCGGAACAGCTACCACTATGCGCCGTAGGGTGTTGACCGGCATAAGCAGGTGAACTATCATTACCTGCAAATATGTACTTTTAAGTAGATTCTCGGTCATGTTGCCGAAGAATGAGTCTACAATGCTAATTTTGTAGTGAAGCCCTATAATGATTGTGGTTGCATTATGTTCTTTGGCAGTGTGCCAAATACCGGTGGTTATATTAAGGTCGAAACGACTTATTGTCTTCAGCATAACGCTTGCCGATGCTGCGATTTGTGCAGCTCGTTCAAGGTTGCGACGGGCTTGCATTTCCAACTTGGCAGTGTCGTTGTTGTCGTTTATAACAGTGAGGGCCATGAGGTTGTCGGACACTTTTTGGTCGCGCACGACAAGAGCGAGGCTCATGAGAGTGTCGAGGGTGCTGGGGTTGGCTATAGGTATCAAGAATCGTTCTTGCTTTTGCGATTTGTCCTCTCCTGCGGCTGCTGTTTCATCCATGGCCATTCGCTTTGCTGCGTGTTCGGTGATGAATGAACTGACGATACATGTGACAAGTATGAGCAGAATGGTGCCATTCAGCACATCTTCGTTCAGCAACCTTTCACCTGATGGCAATATGATGTTGTACCCGACCAATACTGCTGCCAATGTGGCTGCTGCTTGAGCCGTACTCAGTCCATACATTAGATTGCACTCTGTGTGGCTCATGTGGAATATTTTTTGAGTCATCCAAGAGGCTATCCATTTTCCTGTGAGTGCTACTATTATCATTACCACAGCTACTTTTATGGAGTTGATGTGGCCGAAAAGAATGTTCACATTTATCAGCATTCCCACCCCGATGAGGAAGTATGGAATAAATAGGGCGTTGCCGACAAATTCGAGATGATTCATCAATGGAGATACCTGCGGAATGAGGCGGTTAAGCACAAGACCCACAAGGAACGCCCCAAGGATACCCTCCATGCCGACATATGCCATTAATCCGGCTCCGAGAAACACCATGGCAAGCACGAAGATGAATTGTACGACACCATCGCTATATCGGCGGAAAAACCATCGTCCTATGTGTGGAAATGTATAAAATATCACAGTACTCAGGATCACTACTTTAATCAATAGCCAGAGCCAGTACATTTCGGATGTTTCTCCTTTGTACAGACCACTTATCACAGCCAGCACGAGCAATGTCAGCGTATCGGTTACGGCAGTTCCGCCTACGGCAATGCCCACCGAACGTTGACGGGTAACTCCATATCGTTGTGCGATGGGGTAGGCTACAAGTGTGTGCGATGCATACATGCTGGCTAACAGTATTGATGTTATAAGGCTGTAATTGAGTATGTGTATGTTGACCCAGATTCCTATGCCGATTGGAATGATGAATGCCAGTAATCCGAGTGCTGTGGCCTTGAGGCGGATACTTTTGAAATCCTCCATGTTCATTTCAAGTCCGGCGAGAAACATAATGTAGTAAAGCCCCACTTGTCCGAAAAGTTCAAAACTGCTGTCGCGGACAAGTATGTTGAAGCCGTGTTCACCAATAAGCACTCCGGCAAGTATCATCCCTATTATGTGTGGAATGTGCAGTTTTTCAAATACAATGGGTGCAAACAAAATGATTGCAAGCACGAGAAAAAATATCCACGTGGGATCGGCAATCGGCAGGTTGATGCTTGATTTTATGTAGTCAAGTAGTTGTTCCATCTTGCATCATGTTGATCTTATGTTGCAGCCATTAAGCAAAGTGATGAATGTTTGTATAGCATCGCGTATTTCCCAATTTTCGATATATTCATCGGCAGTGTGAGAACGCGCCGAGTCGCCAGGCCCTATTTTTAACGATGGGAATGGCATCAAGGCCATATCGCTCAATGTAGGCGACCCGTATGGTTTCTTCCCGAGTATCGTAAGGCGTCTGACAAGTGGGTGATTGGGACTGATGCTCGATGGAGCAAGTCGCGTAGAACGTGGTACGAGCCTGCATTTTCCGCCTGCACAATGTTGCAGCATTTCGAGTGTTTCGGCATTGGTATATGCATCGGTGGTACGGACATCGACGACTATTTTACATAAATCGGGTATTACATTATGTTGTTTCCCCGCTTCGATTTGCGTAATAGAAACTTTGACGGGACCCAACATTGGCGACAACCGGTCGAAAGTCATCGTGCGCAATGCTTCGATTACCGTGATTGCATTGTATATTGCATTTTCGCCCTCGTTGCGTGCGGCATGACCTGCTACTCCGCTAATGGTGCCATCGAGAACCATCAGCCCTTTCTCGGCTATTGCCGGCTGCATTGAGGTGGGTTCACCAACGATTGCCACATCGATTGGTGGCAACATTGGTAATACAGCTTCTATGCCTTCACGCCCGCTCACTTCTTCTTCACACGATGCAAGAAAGATTATGTTATACGCTTGTTCGGTTTCGGCAATATAGCGAAACGTTGCAAGCAACGATACTACCGAAGCACCGGCATCATTGCTGCCAAGTCCGTAAATGCGTCCGTCATCTGTTTCCTCGCCTCCAAATGGATCGTGTTTCCACCCATCTGCAACTTTAACTGTGTCGATGTGGCTGTTAAGCAACAGTGTAGGCTTTTTGTCATCATAGTTTTGTGATATGCACCACACATTATTGCCATGACGTGTGGGATGCAATTGCCACTTATTGAGCTGGTTTTCAACTAAGTCGGCTGCATCATGTTCCTCTCGGCTGAAAGATGGGATGCTAATCATCCTCTTCAGCATGTCTATGGCGTCGTAGTATAATTCATCCATAGAATTAAAATGGCAACATCCTGTTTAATGCAAAAATACTCAAAAACCTTGATATTAGCAACCTCAAAAGGGCATAACTAAACTTTTTGAGCAATGAGGGTGTTATGCAATTTTAAATGAGGAAAGGGGACGGCGGCGAGAACGAGCTGCCGGTGGTGCGGCATGCCCGATGCGCAGTAATATTTGCAGGCGATGCTGTAAGTGTAGTTTTGTGGTAAGTTCGATGGCTGTAGAATCTGCTTCGCACGGTTGACATATGAAGGCACATGCCACTTTGTGCAACGTTGCGGAGAGTAGGAACCGTTCAAGTCTGCGGCCGCATTCTATCCATTCCGCAATATCATTGTCGGCTTCGAATGCGGCAATATAGGGTGATGACATTAGTTTTGGTATGTCACCGGCATTTTGAATTCGGGCTTTGAGGGCAAGTGAAACAGTCATGCGCGAAATCCATTTGGGCATGTCGGGGATACCTAATACGTCGTGACCGAGACCGTCCGACATGATTTCGGTTTCTTTGCGATTGTAACGCATCCATTCTATCAATTCATTTTTTTTCGACTTGTCGCCCATTAGTTCTTTGTTGGCAAGCATTATTCCGATACGTATGGCATCAAATTCGGCCGACCCTGATTTGAATAGTTTGGCTCCATATTGCGAGAGTTCGGCGAGTGTGTCGGCAGCAATGTCGGTTTTGTCAAATATATTACGATTACACTTGCGTTCCGGTATAGCTTGTACGAGAGGTGATGGAGTTATGGCTTGCGGTTTGAATGTCACTTCGACTGATTGTCCGTTAATTTTTGTTTCGGCTTTCAATCCATATTGCGTTGCGGCTATGCACATGTTTTCTGTTGCACATCCGATCGATATATATAGTTCTCTGTCGGTTGGGTCAAGTTTTGGAAGCCTTCGGGACGTATCTGGCATGATGATAATTGAGTTGTCAGGCTGTAATTTAAAAAGCCACGGTTGAGTGTTGTGTCCCGACGGTGCCATTATTGCGGCATTTATCAGCTTGTCTGTGATGGTTGTGTTTGTCATGCCTTTCTAAAGACATTAATGTGTGGTAGTAGTCGTGTCAGATGCTGTACCGGAGGCATCTTCTATCGAGTCGTTAGCTTCCTTACGCTGTTGTGTCATTTGGCGTTCCATTGGGAAGATACCGCTTACACTGTCGAGACTGTATGTAGTCATGCGGTCGTTTGAAATGAAGCCATATCCCTCGATGATGCGGTTGTTCTGTTCGATATGCACGAAAGAGTCGGAATATATTTCATTTTTTCGTTGCGAATAGAACAGTTGATTGGTAAGAATTATTTCTTTCTTTACGGTTTCGATGTTTACATTACCGTCGAGCCTCCACAATTGGTCGTCTTTGAAATAAGTTGCAGAGTCACAAATTATGGAAGCTGCAACATTGAATACCGAGTCGAATTGTTCAAGTAACAGTCCATCCGGAAAACGCCAAAATGGCTTTTTTGCTTCTTCATACATCAACCATGTCTGTGTAGTTATCCTATATTTTGTAATGCCCGAGTCGCTTACAAGAGTGCGTACGCTGTCGGTGGTCATGGTTGGTGTGGTTTCGGGGTCGGTGGGGTGTTCCACAACGTCCTTTACTTCGTTGCGGCAAGCAAAGAAGATGTAACCTATGACAAGGATAAGAAATATGTTACGGGCCTTTTCCAAAAAAAGTTATCGGAAGCAGCGGAATTATACAAGTATGTGGTAGGGTAGATTATTTGATTTTATTCTTCCAGAACCACATTTCATTGACATTCACGCCTATGGTAATGTTGAAATAATTTTCTGTTATCAGGCTGGTAGGATAGGTTTTACGATGTTTGTATTCAAAGCCGATATTGATTATCGTTTTGCTTGAAGGGGTAGGTAATCCGAAACCTAATGTCACTCCATAATCTTTAACATTGTTGCCACGAACAATTATATAATCATGATTGAAATGCCCGCCTATGCGGTAGGTCATACGTTGAAGGTAGTTACCTCGTGCATTTGGTGTGTAAGAAGCTCCTGCGGCTATTTTCCAACGGTCGTCGAAATATACACTTTCGAAATTCTCGAGATTTTCATATTTTGCGTCACCCCAATTTTGGAAAGTAAAATCAGCAGCTACTGTAAGGCGATTGTCGAAATTGTATGCTAAACCACCACCGAGTGTCATTGGCGATGTGAATTTGTCTTTCATTGAAGTGTATTCGACAGTGTCGGTCGACGTATCGTTTTGTACATCATATTGCGTGGCCCACGCTTTTCCGTGGAATGATTTTGACGGTGTGTACACAGCTCCGAGTGTCAAATCGTTACGCTCGTTTATGTTGATGGTGTATTGTGCGCCTAATTGTATGCCCCAGTCGCGAATTTGCAGTACCCGCTCATAAAGCGACTGTGTGGTTGTGCTACCCGAATAGGCGACATATGTATCATGTGTTACCGTGCCGAAGTTGTATGATATGTTGGTACCTATCGAGAAATTCTTAAAAGGCTTGTAGGCCAATCCGATATATAGCATATTGATACCTCCGGAGCCGCCTCGGGAATCCCCGTAGGTGTCGTCATCGGTAGTGGTTCCGAATGAGTACCCCACAGAACTGTAAGGGATAAGACCAATACTTCCGCCTACTGTCTTGCTCAAAGGGAATTGCATGGTTACGTAATCAAGGCCTCCGCCGAAACTTCCACCAGTGGTGCCGTTCTCGGATGTGTGTATGCCGGTGAAATCCAAGCCGAAGTCAAATAGAAATGTCAACGAGTCGCATTGGGCGTATGACGCAGGGTTTTTTACATTGATTTGTCGGCCATTATTTATTGCATAGCCTACTCCACCCATTGAACGTTGTGCGCCTGTGGAGAAGTCGCTCAAGGTGCCATAGCCGAACATTGAGTATGGACTCGTTTCGCCACTCTGGGCTGAAATTGTCAAGATTCCGCAGAATAGCATTATGGCAACGGCGAATATAAGTTTATATGCTCTCATTGTATGATAATATTCTATTTAGTCCTATTGACAATAAATTATCGACCACTTTCACTTCCCTAGATAGTCGCGATGCGAGGTATGTGCAGTCGCCACCGGTGAAAAGTACAGTCACTTCACCCATCTTGGCTGAAATCTTGTCGATATAGCTTTCTATCTCTGAGATTAATCCTCCCACTACTCCGGCACGTATTGCAGTTATCGTGTTGTGTCCGATAAGAGGCACTTCACCTTTGTAATCGACCAATGGTAGTCGGCTTGTGTAGTTGTTCAGTGCCTCAAATCTCATGTGGAGGCCTGGTGAGATATTACCTCCAAGAAAATGACAGTCGGCAGTCACGATGTCGAGTGTAACAGCTGTTCCGGCATCTACAATCAGCACATTTTGCCCTGGTGCGTATGTTATGGCACCTACGGCAGCCGCTATGCGGTCGTGTCCAAGGGTACGTGGGGTGTCATAATCTATGATTATGGGAAGAGGTGTGTTTTCGTCTAAGTAGATAAACTTGTTCACTTTCTTCCTAAGCAGCTCTATGATGCGATGATTTGGCTGTCGCACCGATGAATAAGCTGCCGCTTTTACATTGTAGTTTTTTATTATCTGTGTCAACACCGAAATCGACAATAAGTCGAATCGTGCTACAGCTACAATGGCATTACCATCGAATACCGACACTTTAGTCGAAGAGTTCCCTTGATCGATAGTGAGATTCATAAATCTGTTTCTCTTGGATGTCGCCAAGACTTTTTGCACACATAGCAGCCTTGTCTTAGCAGCATCTTGGGCGCAAAATTACAAATTACATGGCAATTGTGGTGAATGTTTGCTATTTTTTATCATTTTGTAGGCCGCAATGAGTGATTTTTGCCGATGTGATATGTATATGTAGTTGTTTTATGAATTGTTTTTTCAATTTATTTTAAGTCTTTTTTTGCGTCCTCGATTTTTTTCTTCAATGACTTTTTCTCTTCGTATCCGATTGTAAATGCTGCATATATTTGCAATGCTGCTCCGGCAGTGAGGAAGCCAAGCCAATCATACCCTGATGCATAAGGGAAAAAATGCATTTCGGACGAAAACTTGAAATATGCCGATAGGCAATAGCATAAAGCCGATACAGTGGAGATGCGGTAAAGGCGTTTGATTCGTAAGTTGTCGCCGTGGTATTTGTCGAGAATGCGCACTACCAATGCGGTAACTGCTCCGATGGCGAATACATAATTGAGCCCCTGCCAATTGAAATGCAGTAACTTGAGCAGCACGGGTAGCATTATCATGAGCATTGCTATCGAGAGTATGTTACCCAGTATTTTAGTCCTTTTATCCATAGTTTTCAAGTCTTATTTTATGTCGGTTATAAAAACTTCTTCGTTATCACGTTTCATGCCATATTGCTCGCGTGCTATTTTTTCGAGAGTCTCGGGGTCAGAGTTTAATTCGACCGCTTTACGGGCATAATATGCCGCCGAGTCATTGTTTTGCCGTATTTCACTTTCAAGTTGTGTGATACGTTTTTGGTAACCTACACGTTTGCTATAGCTATTGTCGCCCCATACGCTTGCGACTATTATGGTGCCTACCACAATCAGCAGCGGAATGTTGAGCAACACTCTCAACCACATAGGGCAAATTCTTTTTATATGATTCCCCATTTTAAGAGTTTTAGATTATGCCAATGCAAAGTAACGAATTAAATTCCAAAGCGCAAAATGACGGTGCAAATTGATAAGAGCAGGCTCTTTGGTATGAAAATTCGGTAGTTACGGGGGATTTGTGTAATTTTGCGCGGTATTTACAGTGTAAATCATGCAAGGGAAAAATAACGATAAAACGTTTATTCTTGGACATCTCAAAGCCCCTGTGTTTTCACTTGTCGGCAGTGTGGCCGATGAGTTGGCGCGGGAGTGTTACGTTGTGGGAGGATATGTGCGTGACATATTTCTTGAACGTGCATCTAAGGATATAGATTTTGTTACTGTAGGAAGTGGCATAGAGCTGGCAGAATGTGTTGCTAAACGTCTGGGACGCAGTGCTTCTATTGCCGTGTTCCATAACTTCGGTACAGCACAAGTGAAGTGGCGTGGTATGGAACTTGAATTTGTGGGGGCCAGAAAAGAGTCCTATACCCACGGTAGTCGTAACCCAATCGTGGAAGACGGCACACTCGATGACGATCAGCGCCGACGCGATTTTACCATTAATGCCATGGCTGTTTGCATAAACAGAGACCGCTTCGGAGAACTGCTTGATCCGTTTGGAGGCATCGAAGATCTTGGAAAAAAGTTGATACGCACACCACTTGACCCAGACATCACATTTTCGGACGACCCGTTGCGTATGATGCGAGCCATCCGTTTCGCCACTCAGCTTGGTTTTGAAATATATTCTGAAACATTTGCTGCCATAGAGCGTAATCGAGAGCGAATCGGCATCATTTCACGGGAACGTGTGACTGATGAGCTGATGAAGATAATGCGGTCGGATGTGCCATCACGCGGATTTATGTTGCTTGACCGTTGCCGGTTGCTAGAAATCATATTTCCTGAATTAGCGGCTTTGAAGGGTGTGGAAACAGTAAACGGGCGTGGGCATAAGGATAATTTCTTACATACATTGCAGGTTCTTGACAATGTGGCGACTAAAAGCGATAATGTTTGGCTTAGATGGGCTGCATTGTTGCACGATATTGCAAAACCGGCTACCAAACGATATGACACGAAAATGGGTTGGACGTTCCATAACCACAATTTCATTGGTGAGAAGATGGTGCCTCGTATATTTAAAAGGCTGCGATTGCCGATGAATGAAAGAATGAAATATGTAGCCAAACTTGTAGGGTTGCACATGCGCCCCATTGCGCTTGTTGAAGATGTTGTTACCGACTCTGCCGTGCGCAGGATGCTGTTTGATGCCGGCGATGACATAGATGATTTGATGACATTGTGTGCGGCCGATATAACTTCAAAGAATCGTGAAAAAGTGCGTCGCTTTAAAGAGAATTACGATCTTGTGCGACGTAAATTGGTGGAACTTGAAGAAAAAGATCGCATACGCAACTTCCAACCACCCGTGACGGGAGAAGAGATAATGCAGACGTTTGGGTTGTCGCCGTGCCGTGAAGTTGGTAAGATAAAGGAAGTCATAAAAAATGCAATACTCGATGGAAAAATTGCCAACAATCATGTCGAAGCTCGTCAATTGATGCTTTCTGTGGCCGGTGAAATGGGACTGGAACCGGTTATAGACGTTGATATAAACGAACCTCCCATAGCATAGGGAGGTTCGTTGGGGGAGCATTGGTTGCTTATTTCACATGTTTGTAGCCGTAAACGGCAAGATCTCCGAGTTCCTCCTCGATGCGCAACAGTTGGTTGTATTTGGCCATGCGGTCGGAACGGCTCATAGAACCCGTTTTGATTTGTCCACTATTGGTTGCTACTGCGATGTCGGCAATAGTGGCATCTTCGGTTTCGCCCGAGCGGTGCGATGTAACAGTGGTGTAGCCGTGGCGATGAGCCATTTCTATGGCATCGAGCGTTTCACTTAATGAACCTATTTGGTTTACTTTTATAAGTATTGAGTTGGCGCAGCCTAATTCGATACCTTTGCGCAAGAACTCGACATTCGTGACAAATAAGTCATCGCCTACCAACTGGCAGCGATTTCCGATGCGGTCGGTAAGTTTCTTCCATCCGTCCCAATCGTTTTCGCTCATGCCGTCTTCGATAGAATCGATAGGGTATTTGTTTATAAGACTTTCGAGGTAGTCTATTTGCTCATCGGCAGTGCGTTTTTTGCCTTTTTCGCCTTCAAACACAGTATAGTCGTAAATGCCGTCTTTATAGAATTCCGAGGAAGCGCAGTCCATACCTATTTTTACATCTTTCCCCGGTTCGTAACCGGCTGCTTTGATGGCGGTGACAATTGAGTCGAGTGCATCTTCGGTACCATTGAGTGATGGAGCAAATCCGCCTTCGTCACCAACTGCTGTACTGAGGTTACGGTCGTGCAATACTTTTTTCAAAGCATGGAAGACCTCGGCACCCATGCGCAGTCCTTCACGGTAGGATGGTGCTCCGACAGGGCGAATCATAAATTCTTGGAATGCAATTGGTGCATCGCTGTGAGAGCCACCGTTAATGATGTTCATCATTGGTACAGGTAATACATAAGTATTTGTGCCACCTATGTAGCGATAAAGTGGCATTTCGAGGTAATCGGCAGCTGCTTTGGCCACGGCAAGCGACACTCCGAGGATGGCATTTGCACCGAGTTTTGATTTGGTTGGTGTGCCATCGAGTTCAAGCATCTTGTGGTCGATGGCTCTCTGGTTAAGTGCCGACCATCCAATGAGAGCCGGTGCTATTATTTCATTGACATTGGCAACGGCTTTCAATGTGCCTTTGCCGCCATAACGTTTTTTGTCGCCATCTCTCAATTCAAGAGCCTCATGCTCACCTGTGGATGCTCCTGAGGGAACGGCTGCACGACCCATAACTCCGCATTCAAGCGTTACATCTACCTCAACTGTGGGGTTGCCACGCGAATCAAGTATTTCGCGTGCCACGATTTTTTCAATTTTCATAATTTTTCAAATTTGTATATATTATTCACGATTGTGAGAAATTCCCATATCTCTTGAGACAAAAGTAGGAATTGCTTTTAGTAAAGTCAATCCCCATTAATAGGGGTATTTGTCCTTTACATATGGGAGAAAATGGCGATGTTCATTGTTATTTTTTCTATCTTCTTGGTAATTTAGCAAGGAAAAGGAACGGGGCAAATCGCATCAAAGTGATTTGCCCCGATAGAAAGTGTTATTGTTGTCTAAATAATGTGGTCAGTAAAAATAGAAATTAAAGATTCTCTTTTATTTTAAGACCTTCACGGTGCCGCCATCATTGAAACGCAGGATATACACTCCCTTGGAAAGTGCTGAGGCGTCGATGGTTGTTGTTCCGGATATGTTGCTTGTTACTAATGCTTGACCTGAAACCGAGTAAACGGTTACATTGCTTATCGATTCGGGTGCCGTTACGATAAAATATTCTCCATCGACGGTTACCTTGGCAGTTGTTGCAGAGTCGGAACTAATGCCCTTTATGCTTGAACTAGTGCTTGGATAGTTGGCATCAAGACTGAAATAAAGTGAGCCATACAACGTACCTGTAGATATACTGAATATATCGATAGAGTATAAGTAATTGTATATTTCTCCTCCATATTCAAGTTCAATTCCAAAGTAACCATAAGTCAATTCATTTGGATCGGGATACGCCGTACAAAATACGCAGAAGTTGGACGAGCCATTATTTGATGTAGACAAGGATACGAAGATCGCGGTACTAACCTCGATTGAGCTTTCCACTTCGAGTCCGGTATTATCTTTCACCATGAGGTTGAATGGCATTGTGAAATAATTATCTGACATCGGGAATATGATTTCGCTTGCCGAGCAATGAGCTACTGCAATGGTATCGCCAAGTATTCCGCTGTCATCTACTGATATGACATTTAGGTCGTAGGAAGCCGATGAGTCAAATTCTCCATATCCGAAAATCGAAACATGTGAAAGGGTATAAGGTACTGATGGTTTGTCAAACAGGTTGGCTAAATAAGTCAGGTTGACTGTAGTACCAAATAGACTGCTCCATACCGATTCGCTATTTGGGTTCCAACCGAAAATGTATGAGCCACCAGAGGTTATTTGAGAGAATCCCTGTGTATCGACATTGTATGTACCAACAAGCGGAGTGCCTTCTGCTACAGACGGACCACCTCCCACATACAGGATGTCGGCATCGCTATATTCGTCATAAGAACTTCCGTCGTAGGTTGCCGCAAGGGTTGGAGCAAAATAAGTGCCTTCGGGGTACCGGGTAGTCAAATTTTCTTCGCTGGATGTGGCAGTGTTGTTGGTGCCGTCATCATAAGTCCATACATATGTTGCCCCATCGCTGGTGTTGGCCCATGTTAATTCTGTATCGGCCGGCATCAACATCGAATGATATTCGTAGCTTTCGTAATTTTCCGAGAGGCCGTAATGGAACGAGCCGACAGGAGATATGTAGCAAGCAGTGGCTGCTTGGGAATTATTGGTTCCACCTACTGAGATGTTGTCGAGATGCATTATGTTGCCATCGATGCCCACATATTCAAATGCAACTTGAATTTCCTGGCCTGCATAATCGCTTAAATCGAACGAATGATAATGCCAACCGTCCCAATCAGAGTAGATATCGTTAAAACTCATTCCCCAATATGGGTCTGCGAAGTCATAAAACTCGGTCCAACTTTCACCACCATCGGTTGAAATTTGTATTTTAAGTGTAGCGGCAATCCTTTGGTCGATGAATTCCCATGTATCCCAATCGACTGTATCATCACTCATGATGTCGAAAAAGAATATAGGATAATACCAACAAGCGAGTTCAAGATAGTCGCCCTCGTCTATCGCAATTATCGGGGAAACCAACCATTCATCTTGTTGCTCTATGTCGGTTCCCGCGATATCGCTAGGGGAAAGATATGATATTGTTCCGCACCAGTCGCCCTCATAAGGAATCCACCCGGAAACGTACCACGTGCCTTGTCCTGCCACGCCTGAATCAGATTTTACATCGAGTATGCCGTCAGTACGTATCGCTGTCCAATTATCAGGTATCCAATTGGCGGTTGTGCCGTCATAGCCTTCAAAACCCTCGAAAAGTTTTAAGTTCGTTTCGTCAATGGCTTTCGGTGCTATAGTATTGGACGAGTGTATATTTACTTTGGATGGGTTGTTGGTATCCAGGATAGTTTTGTATGTATATCCGTTTCGGTCTTTGATGATGTTGATATTTACGCCATCATGAAGTTTGATTTGATTTGTTAAGTATCCACCTCTAAACGAGTTGATAGCTTTTTGTTGAGCTGCGCTTTCCAACTTCTCTACAACACCATCTGTTGAAATTTTGGCGTAGGATGCATCATTCACCGTATTGGCGAAAAGTGCAACACTTGCCGAGAGTGCAGCTGATAAAAGTAAAATTGGTTTCATTACAAATTATTTTTTAGAATTAGTAAACATAATCAGTGTATTATGTTATGTATATTGAAATGAAAAACTATCTTGATTACTAGAAATTTAAAAATAGTTTACACACGAGCAAAGGACTTATTCTTGTCGAGGCAGGAGATTGATTTTTAATTTATTGTATGCCCGTTCAGCTTTTTCTCTTGCAGCATCAACGGTGTCGGCTGTGGCAAGTATGACAGCCATTCGGCGGTGTCCTTTCACTTCGGGTTTGCCAAATATGCGTATCTGTGTGCCTGGTTCTTCAAGTACCTGTTCGATAGCTTCCATTTCCATGCGGTTGGTATCCCCTTCTACCACTATGGCTCGTGATGCTGATGGACCGTAAAAACGAATCTCCGGCACTGGCAGTCCGAGAAGTGCGCGGGCGTGTAGTGCAAATTCGCTCATGTCTTGTGAGATCATTGTCACCATGCCGGTGTCGTGTGGTCGGGGCGAAACTTCACTGAATATCACTTCATCGCCTTTCACAAACAATTCCACACCAAAAATGCCATATCCACCAAGGGCATCGGTTACACGTTGTGCTATCTCTTGTGCTTGTTTTTTTGCCATTTCGGTCATGGCTTGTGGTTGCCACGAATACCTGTAATCGCCATTTACCTGTATGTGGCCGATTGGCTCACAAAATGCAGTACCGCTGATGCTACGCACGGTGAGTAATGTTATTTCATAGTCGAAGTCTATGAAACCCTCAACAATAACTCGTCCTGCGCCTGCTCGTCCTCCCTCTTGAGCCGTGAGCCAAGCGTGGTGTATGTCATCGGCAGAGCGTATGACACTTTGTCCGTGTCCCGAAGAACTCATGATTGGCTTCACCACGCATGGGATGCCTATGGCAGTTACTGCACTGTGGAACTCATCCTCGGTTGAAGCAAAACGATAGGGTGATGTCTTTATTCCTAACTCTTCGGCTGCAAGTCGGCGAATCCCTTCGCGGTTCATTGTCAGCCATGCAGCTTTAGCCGTTGGCGTTACATGATAACCTTCCTTTTCAAGCTCCAGAAGCATAGGTGTAGCTATTGCTTCTATTTCGGGGATAATATGTTGAGGTTTCTCTTTTTCAATTATTTCGCGTAACTTGTTTCCGTCAAGCATGTTAAACACATAGCTGCGGTGAGCCACTTGCATGGCAGGGGCATTGGGGTACTTGTCGCAGGCAATCACTTCTATGCCAAGGCGCATCAATTCTATTGCCACCTCTTTACCGAGTTCTCCGCTGCCAAGCAGCATAGCTTTACAACTTATTGGAGTCAAGACTGAGCCTATTCGTGTCATTATTTTGCATTTTGTTAGTATAATGCTCCAAAGTTATAAAATTTTTCTCAAAAAATATCTGCACATTGGTCAAATTGTTTGTTCGCGGTTTGTTGTTGATCGTGAATAGAGTTATCAGCATGTGCAACATTACTGAATATTGCTGGAAAAAACGTCAGCCGTCTTTATGGTCTTTGGTGGTATCACCTGTGTTATGTTGCGAATAGTATGTTTTCAGTTAAGTATATAAATATATAGGTATTATAATTCTAATTTGGTTTTTATTCTTCATAATAGGGTTATGTGTAGGTACTTCTAATCTTATATTGGCTGTGGATTGTGACGGGGAACTTATATATTCTTTGTTTCTGAATGAGTGTACAATTGTTGTAACCGACTTTGACATCTTTTTTCATGTAATTCTGGTCATCCCCCTAAAGGTTCATACATTTTTGTTATTTGTCGGGTAGCAAAAATGAATCTGAGGAAACATCATAACAAGATGTGTTTCCTCAGATTTCAGATAACGTATTTTGTCGATAATTATTAGAATGGACGAGAATTGGAACTTCCCGTTTTTGCTGTGACTGACGATGAGGAAGACCCGTTGGTCAGGGTGTATCTGCTGCCTGATGTCAATCCAGGGCATGTAATTAGGATTTCATAGTTTGAGTTGTTTCCGCCAATTCCACCACCGTGACCTCCGCCCATGCCAGGGGATGAACCGCCTTGTGACGAAGATGAAGTGTAATTGTCAGGTACTGTGAATGAGGCGAGTGTGTTAGTGCCGCTGCTGAGCGTAATGGTGGAGCCTGCTGTCACAGAGCCTGTCCCACTGACGTAAGCTTGGGTTGATTCGGAACTTGTTGGCGTTGAGTTGCTTCCGCCGACAGCAATCAGTGTGCCACCGGTAAATATCACAGAATAACCGCTTTCTTCGTCGGCATCGATACCTCCCTCGGGATTCTCCGACCCGAAGGCACGTATCACTCCACCGTTGACATACATATTACCGTTTGAGTCGATGGCATCGTTATCGGTTGATACAGACGTAATATTACCACCATTGAGGTACATGTGGCTCGAAGAATTTAGACCGTCGTCATAGGAATAAATGTCGATAGTCCCATCTTCGATGGTCATTATGGCTTTGCTTTCAATGCCTTCGCCGCCATTACCGGTAGTAGTGACGTTGATTGTGCCACCTGTGATGGTGATGTTTCCATCGGCTTTTATGCCTTTAGGTGATGACTTATAGTCGCTGTCGAGATTGTCGGTGTTTCCGGTGTAGTCGTCATATTCCCGACCGTTGACATAGGCGTAAAGTCCTCCGGATGTAGAGATGGTGATGTCACCGTCGTTTATATCAAGGTTGCCGTCGCAATTAATTCCCTTTCCGCCGCTGCCGGTACTTGTAAGCGTTAATGTACCACCGTCTATTGTCACATTTCCGTCGGCACTAATGCAAGCTGACGCTTTTGTTTTCACATCATCTGAGTCCCATTTACCTCCGCCCGAAGTCGTAATGTCGATAGTGCCTCCGCTGATTGCTATATCACCGTCAGCTTTAAGCCCCTTCGATGCAGTTGCGGTGATGCTGATTGTTATGTTCCCGTCTTCTATGCTGATGCTGCCGGTGTCTTCCTCATCTCGGTCTGTGTCGTCTTTATATGACACTTGTATGCCATCGTCGTTAGTACCCGAGATGTTGAGTGTGCCGCTTTCCATGAGGAAATATTGGTTGCAGTTGATGCCATCTTTAATAGCTGAGAGCACATTAACAGTGCAGTTTTTCATTTCTACATACTCTTTGGCATATATGGCGTGTGATGTGTTGCCATATACGTTGAGTGTGCCTTTTCCTTTCAGTTCGATGTGCCCTTTGCACACGATGCAACCTTTCTGGTCACCGTTTGAGCAGTCTATCAGTGTGTTCACTGTCCCGTTTTTCACACTTATGTCGATGCGTTTGCCATTTTGTATGTCGATAGGTGCACCGGATGTGTTTGTCAGAGTAAGTCCGCGCAGTTCAATCGATGCCTTGTAAGAACCTTCCATATAGAAACTTCCGTCCGACGACTCTCCAGAAAGCGAGTATGTGATTTCACCACACGTGCTGTCTCCCACATTGTCGGATTGCACTATACTTACGTATGCGCTTTCCACCGTTGGCTCTACATATTGTGCTATGTTTCCTGCCACGGTGACGCTTGCTGTCGTACCATCGTAAGTTACGACAACTGTATTGTCTTCAACCTCAGTATCATCGACATACATACTTGTTATGTCTGTCAAGTTGAAAGTACGCCCCAATATGGTGAGCTGTGTACCATCGGTATAAACCATCTCACCTGCTTGGCTGGCAGGAATGGCATATGTGACATTTCCTGTTTGCACGTTGAGTGTTTGTGCGTTTGCGGCAGTCAACAGCCCCACTGTCATTATCAATGAAAATATTCTCTTCATCATCGTATGGATATTTTACGTGTTCCTTCACTGGTTTTTATTATATATATGCCTTTTTGCAAAGCGGCTTTTGCCTGCTCAATAGAGCTGTATCGACCCAGTTGCATACCAGATATGGATATAATTTCTACTTCGCCTGACAGCGAGTTAGCCTCCACTTCTGCTATTCCTGTTGAAGTAGAAACGAAATACATCAAGTCTAAATCGGAAAGTTGCAGGGTTATATCGGTATTGTTATTCTTCACCACGAGTGTGCCATCGACAACAGTTAGCGTGAGCGATTCAACATCTACCGACTTGGTGCTGCCGTCTGTCATCCGGAACGATAGCAAAGGGTAGTCATAGGCATGTGCCACCGATAAGGTTGCACATGTCATAATCAGGAACAAAATTTTCTTCATTAATATAAATTTTTAATTGTTATGCGAATGCACCAAAGATAAGACCTATACAAGAAGTATAAATATACACTGCAAAAGTACACTCAAAAATTAAATGATAATCAGTCTGACGCTTATATTAAACGACATATTGGCGTTTAAATTAGCAATTGTTTCAGAAATAACGTTTTTTAGTGTGGAGTTGTTGGAAATTTCCAACAGTGCTTACATCGTGGACGATGATAGTACAAAAAAATCTTGTCCAAAGCCAATACCAAAATAAAATTCACTTACATGATAATTGAAAGACATAAAAATATTTCAGCATTGGTAAGAATTAATAAAATAAATTCGCTGTAACGTAATCGTAAAAATCAGCGGCTTTAGAGTATTTGGCGGCATTACCCGTGTTATATTGCTAATTGCATATTTCAGTTAAATGTATTAAATTTGTGAATATTATCGACTACACAAAAATCATAATGCCGAAGTTTGTATATACCGTAATAATATTGTTATCGATATTGCCGGTTGAGATCTTAGGGCAACGGTTGGCTTCGCCTAAGACCTTCGTAAACATAAATACCGGAGTATCGGCCAATGTGGTGTATTATTCGCTGTGCCAAGATAGTACCGGCATGATTTGGCTTGGAACTAATGCGGGATTGTGTGGGTATGATGGATATAATGTGCATCGTCATTTTGAGGCTGGGTCAGAAAATAATACACACATCAATTGTTTGATGCTTAACGGTGATTTGCTTTATGCCGGAACCGATGCAGGTGTGTTGGTTTATGACACTACCACAGGTGAATATGTTCCGCACGGCATCTCTTTTCCCACCGATGTGAGGTCGATTGAGAGCGATGGTGGTGATTTGTGGGTCGGCTCGTTGAAGGGATTATATCGTTATGACAGTTCTAATGGACAATTACACGATATGACAACCGGACTGCCGCATAGTGCTGTGTATGCTACCGAGCTCACCCGAAGTGGAGAGCTGTATGTAGGTACATACAATGGGCTGTGCCGTTACAATCAGGAACAAGACCGATTTGACGTTGTGCCAATTGACGTTGGAGCACAGAAAAGCAATCTATTTGTCAATGCTCTTGCCGATGACTCGCGCCGCAGTTGTTTGTGGGTAGGCACCGAAGGTGCTTTGTTTAAATATAATTATAACGATGGGAAGGTCGTGAAGTTGAGCCAATTCAATGGGCAATCGGTAAAATCGTTGGCTTTGGATGAAACAGGGAATTTGGTTGCAGGTACCGACAATGGCTTGTTTATATATTCAGAACGTCACATAGAGCATTACCAACACGATTCGCGTATCACGACATCATTGTCAAATAATGTCGTTTGGTGTGTGATGGTTGACCGTGACGGCAATTTGTGGGCAGGAACCGAATCGGGGTTGTCAGAATCCGTAAACTGTAATGATTTCATGGCCATACCACTTTATCAGCTTACAGGCAGCAGCGACGGAAACCGTTTTTATTCTATTTTCCGTGATTCACGAGGATATTTGTGGCTCGGTGGGACTAATGGCATAATACGTTGTTCACGTCGTGGACAGTCAAAATGGTACATGATGGGAAGCAAGGAATATCCGTTGCGGCACAACCGTGTGCGCAGCATTTGCGAAGACAACAAATATGACTTATGGATAGCTACTGATGGTGGCATAAACCGTTATGACTATATCAAAGAGCAATTTGTGAATTATGAAGTCACCGACAGTTCCAATACCTATAATGCTAATTGGGCATACGGCATTGAGGAAGACGAGCAAGGTAGGATGTGGGTATGCTCGTATCTCGGAGGTCTTTTTGCTGTGAATCGAGACAAACTCGTAGCATCGGCAGGTGGCTTATGTATGGCTGACATTAATCTGAATAGCACTAATGGGTTGCCTAACGACTTGATAAATCAGCTTGTACTGTTACATGATGGTAGCAAGTGGGTTTCATTTTATAAGAGTGGCGTACTTGCCAGCATAGGCAAAGATAATAATCTCAAGATAATAGACTTGTTCGACAATTCTAATTCGCATGTGCAATATATCGTGCCCGACAAGCGTGGTGAGGGCCTGTGGTGCGGCTATCTCAACGGTTTTGCCCACGTTGCCTCCGATGGCTCAGTGTTAAAGCGTAAAGTTTTTCCTGTATCGGACGATGTTGATGTGTTTGCCATGGAGATTGTGGAGCATGATTTGTGGATTTCGACTTCGCAAGGGATATGGGTGATGAATTTACAGTCGGACAGCATCAGACACATTCGATTGCCCGAACAGAGTTATACGAGCCTTTATTATGACCGAGCAATCGATAAGATGCTGATTGGCGGCTATGAAGAGTTGCTTGTTGTCGATCCTACCATCACCGAGCGTCACGAGGAAATCAGGGAAATAAACATGACTGCCGTATATGTAAATGACATGCCTTATGAGAGTGAACAGCGGGTCAACGTAGGGAGGCTTGATGGATTGCAGTTATCGCACAAGCAAAATAGAGTGACACTGGAATTCTCAGATTTCGATTACAAGCTCAATAACCGCAAAGGATTTGAATACCGCATTCGAGGAGTTTTTGATGAATGGATTTTTCTTCCTCCGGGCGAAAACCGTATTTCCATATCCGACATGGAACATGGAGAGTATGTGGTGGAAATACGTCCTGCCGACAGCATGAGCGATTATGTAAAAACGTTCGGCATCAATATCAGTCCGGCATGGTATAATTCGTGGTGGGCAATGGTTATATATGCCGTATTGGGAATATTGTTTGCATTGTGGCTAATCAATTTCTTCAGGCTTAGGCTACGTCTACGCATGTGGCGTATTCGTAGCGAGAAAACCATTGAAATGGCTAACAGTCGAATGGAGTTTCTGACCAACATATCGCATGAATTGAAGACACCGTTGTCGATGATAATAGGGCCTCTCAGCAAGATGCTAAACGAGGAGAAAAATCCAACCATGCGGCGCAACCTTGACATCATACAGCAAAATGCGCTAAAAATCAATTCGCTCATCCATCGCGCACTCGAAATGAACCGCATGGATGACAATCCCGATAACTTGCTCATATATTCTCAGATCGAGATGGTGTCGTTTTGTCGCAGTATTTTTGACACTTATCGTGATGGATTCCCTACAAAGCAATTTGTGTTTGACAGCAGTGCCGATAGCATAATGGTCAATGCCGATGTAGTGAAGATAGAATCGGTGTTAAACAATGTTTTATCGAATGCTTGCAAGTATTCGGACGATGGGGCAATGATTAAGTTGTCTGTAGCTCTTAATGGCAACGATGCTGTTGTAACGGTTGCAGATAACGGTGTGGGTATTCCCGAAGATGAACTTCCGTTTATTTTTCAACGTCTTTATCAGTCATCGGCCACGAAAGGAGTCAAGGATGGCACCGGCATAGGATTGTATTTGGCCAAAACTTATGTCGAGATGCACCACGGTTCGATTCAGGTCAAATCAAAATTGGGCGAAGGATCGGTGTTCACAATAATTATTCCCATAGGGGATGTCGAAGATAATGCGTGTGAATGGCAACAGGCGGAAGATGATACCAGAGATGGGAAACAGAACATTCTGATAGTGGAGGATAATACTGTAATTGCTGCATTCATTCGCGATATTCTGAAGGATGATTATCATTGCGTCGTTGCCAATAACGGTAAGGTAGGATTAGCTGCGTGTAGTTCGGTGCGACCCGATTTGATTATAGCCGACATGATGATGCCGGTAATGAATGGTATCGAGATGTGTCGCCGCATCAAACGCAACAAACATCTTGCTGTGGTGCCTATCATATTATTGACGGCAAAGGATGACAGCCTTACAGAAGCCGAGAGCATAGAGGTGGGCATAGATGCTTTTATGTCGAAGCCGTTTGAAGCCGGTATGCTTGTTGCCCGTGTGAAGCAATTGCTGAAATCAAAGGAGGTAATGCGCAATCATTTGCGGGTTGAAGAAATTACTGCGGTAAAGACACAGGCAGTGGAATCGTCGGATGAAAAAATGCTCGCAGAAATAACAAAAGTGATAGAGGACAACATTTCGGACCCCGAAATGAACGTGGGATATGTGTGTGAGAAGACGGGACTGTCATCGAAGCAATTATATCGCATGTTGAAGAGTTACGTAGGAATACCACCCGTCGATTACATTCGTCAGATACGTATGAAAAAAGCTGCTATGCTTCTGAAACAGCATAAATTCACTGTGTCGGAGGTCATGTATATGGTTGGGTTCAGTTCCACGTCCTATTTTTCCAAATGTTTTGCTGCCCAGTTTGGATGCTCTCCCCGTCAATATGCTGAAAAACATAGTTCTTTGAATGACTGATTGATTTATAACATAATGGATAAGACAAAAAAAGCGATTTTCCCGTCAATGTCTTAAATTTTTCCAAATCTGTCCGATTTATATCCTATAAAAAATGACGGTTGTTTTAGTTTTGTAAAGCCTAAAAACAATTACAACCATGCTTAACAAATTTCAGAAACTGCTTTTTATTTTAGGGACAATTGTGTTTGCCATACCGATGGCGGATGCATATAATGTTGTTGTTGACAAGAATGGTGTAATGCGGCGCAACGATACAGGTGAGGAAGTGTCGTTTTATGGTGCAAATTACACAGTTCCCTTTGCGCATGCTTATCGAGCTCTTGGCTATCTCGGTGTCGACCGCAAGGCTGCAATCGACCGTGATGTGTATCACTTCTCTCGCTTGGGGTTGGACGCTTTCCGCATTCATGTGTGGGATGTGGAGATTTCTGATGCTAAAGGTAACTTGATAGAAAACGAACATCTCGACTTGCTTGATTATCTTATATTCAAAATGGAAGAGCGTGGTGTGAGTGTGGTGATTACTGCCCAAACGAACTTTGGCAACGGTTATCCCGAACGAAACATCGATACGGGAGCTTTTACTTATGATTTCCCCAAATGCGGCATACACGATGATCCTGTGTCCATTGCCATACAGGAACATTATATAAAATCGCTAGTAGAACACATAAATCCATATACAGGTAAGACTTATGCCGCCGATGAGAAAATCATTGCTGTGGAAATAAATAACGAGCCGTGTCACAACGGCGATGCTGAATCGGCAAGGAAGTATGTCGACCGCATGGTCAAAGCCTTGAAGAGTGGCGGTTTCAAAAAACCTATTTTTTATAATGTCAGTCACAATATGCAATGCACCGAGGGCTTTTTTGCAGCCGACATTCAAGGTACCACATATCAATGGTATCCTATGGGACTTGTGGCCGGATATGAACGCAAAGGCAATTATTTGCCATACGTCGAAACTTACAATATACCATTCAGCAATGTAAAGCATTTTGGCAATAAGGCTAAAGTGGTGTATGAGTTTGACCCTGCCGATAATCTTTATTCCTACCTTTATCCTGCAACGGTGCGCACATTCCGTAAAGCCGGTTTCCAATGGATTACGCAGTTTGCCTATGATCCCATAGACATGGCATGGTCCAATACCGAATATCAGACGCATTTCCTGAATCTTGCCTATACTCCGGGAAAAGCAATAGCGATGAAGATTGCTTCAGTGGCGGCACATGAAATAGAGCGTGGTACGGATTATGGTGTTTATCCAAATGACACTATTTTCGGAAACTTTCGTGTGAGTTATGAGCAGAATTTAAGCGAGTATAACAGTGAAGATAAATTCTTCTATACAAATAATACAAACACCAGTCCGCGCAACCTGCAAACGTTGATGCAAGTGGCCGGTGTGGGCAGTTCTCCGGTGGTGCAATATGAAGGGACAGGAGCGTATTTCCTCGATCGTCTTGATGACAATACATGGCGACTTGAGGTGATGCCCGATGTAGTTCTCACACGTGATCCATTCGGTAGGCCATCATTGAAACGCAGGGTAGGAGAAATAATGTATTGTGATGAGTCGATTTCCATTAAATTACCTTCATTAGGAAATAAGTTTAGTTATAATGCTGTGAATGAAGGTAATAATCGTAATGGATTCACTACTGACGGAAGTTTTGATGTATATCCCGGAGTGTATTTGCTTACGGCGGGAGGAACTACGTCTTCATGGACTGCCGATTCGAAATATGGAACAATCAGGGTCGGTGAGTATGTGGCTCCAGCACAACACCCTGTGCCGGTTACCGTAGTACACACTCCTCAACGTGTTGTTGCCGAAGGTAGCGAGTTACACGTTACTGCTACAGTCATAGGTGATACACCCATCGACTCGGTGGTGGTATATCCGGCTACGATATCTTTTTGGAACGAAGCCAATATGCTTTACAAGATGGAACGTGTGGGACAGTATAGATATGAAACCAGCATTGAAATAAGGCGTGGCATAAAAGATTTTGGCTATAACATTGTCGCTTTTGCCGGTGGGAAGGCAATTACTTTCCCTCAGAATGAGGAGGGTACTCCACTTGACTGGGATTATACAAGTTCGGAGAGGTATGATGTTGAGATTTGTAGTGCTGCTCCGTTGGTACTTTTCAAGGCAAGCAATGACTGGAAAGGATTGGAGATTACTTCTATTCCTGATGGAGAACGTTACAGGTGCAACTATTCGGCAAATGCCCCTGTAGGCATCGATACTTACGAAATTTCGTATAATGCATCGTCTGACACTGCCGAGGTTATGATGTCAAAGTATGTAGGCGACATAATTACTCCTGTAGCCGACCAGCTTGCAGGTCGTAAACTGCATGTCGCTCTCACGACTGATGAAAATGTCGGCAGTATAAAGATAGCCGTTGTCACAAAACTCGGTGCAACTTATACATGTCGTATAGATGTGACCGGTGGTGAAGCTGTTGCCGACTTTAAGGATTTCGGTCTTGAAAAAACTCGTATTATCCCTCAACCATATCCGATGTTTCTTGATCGTAAGGTTGTGGTTCAGGCTCCTTCAACTGTCGATATTGCCGACGTTGAAAAGGTCGGTATAATATTAAGTGATGTCAATCCTATGACCGACAGCCATGTATCGATTGGTGGAATATGGCTTCAATAAATTAAACAATACCTTAAACAACAAAATATAAACTGTTTTAAATTAAAATCAAACATGAAAAAAAACAAATCGACATTATTCGGTCGTTTGCTGCTGTTATTGCCATTGCTGATAGCAATAGCACTGCCGCAGTCGGCGATGGCACAGTCAACCCGTATTGTCACGGGAACTGTTGTTGATGAGGCGCAACAGCCTTTGTTCGGTGTTACTGTGCTTGTCCCAGGAACCAATGTCGGTACAAGTACCGATTTTGAGGGAAAATTTTCCATTAAAGTCCCAGATGACGTTACTTCGCTTGAAATTTCATATATTGGTTATGATAAGCAGGTGTCGGCAATCACGGGAGGTTCTATGGTTGTGCAACTGAAACCCAATACAACGGTTATGGACGAAGTGGTGGTCATTGGCTACGGTACACAGAAGAAAGATGACCTAACGGGTTCTATTACTGCCGTTGGAGAAAAAGATTTTAATCAAGGCTTGATTTCGTCGCCCGAACAACTTATCAACGGCAAGGTTGCCGGTGTACAAATTGTTAGTGATGGTGGCTCTCCGACATCTGGCAGTACAATCCGCATCCGTGGTGGAGCTTCGCTTAATGCCAGCAATGACCCGCTTATCGTGCTTGACGGTGTGCCTATGGAAGTAGGAGGGTCGGTGAGCGGAAGCGGGAACTTCTTGAGCTTGATTAATCCGAATGATATAGAAAGCATGACCATCCTTAAAGATGCTTCTTCAACGGCCATTTATGGTAGCCGTGCATCGAACGGAGTAATCATTATTACAACAAAGAAAGGTGGAGGCGATAGAGCTAAAGTCAGTTTCCAGACGACTAATTCGTTCCAGACAAAAACCAAAACTGCCGACATGCTGTCGCGTAGTGAATTTATTGATGTGGTGAACACATACGGCACTGATGCGCAAAAAGCACTGCTCGGGACGGCCGATACCGATTGGAATGACGAAATATTTAAAACAGCATACGGCACCGATAACAATTTGAGCATATCAGGCAAGTTTACCGATAATTTCCCATTCCGTGTGTCATTGGGTTACACCAACCAAGATGGTATATTACGCACTGATAATTCCACTCGCTACTCTGGTAATGTCAATTTGTCTCCATCGTTTTTCAATGATTATCTGAAATTTAATTTGAGTGTAAAAGGTACATGGAATAACAACCGTTTTGCACCAACCGAAACAATATGGAACGCATCGGCGATGAATCCCACCATTTCTGTTTATTCTGATGAAGATATGTTTGGCGGCTACAATGAAGCTCATCCGGCAGGGCAAGAATCAGTTGTGACCGGTGCTATGGCTAATCCCGTTGGTGAGATAAACCAACGTAAAGACACGAGTAAGGTATATCGCCTGATTGGTAATTTCGACATAGATTACAAGATGCACTTTTTGCCAGAATTGCGTGCTCATGTGTCGCTGGGTTATGACTTCTCTCATGGCGAGGGCGATGTGTATGTCCCCGCTGAGGCTTATAGCTACTATACCTCCGGTGGACGCGATTATCACTATGGACCACAAAAAAACTACAACAAGTTGTTGACGGCTTATTTGAACTACAATAAAGAATTTGATGCTATCAAGAGTTCACTTGACGTGACGGCAGGTTATGATTATCAGAAATGGGAATATAAGAATGCTGCAATGCAAGAATTGAACACCGAAGGTGAAGTGCAATCGACAAGTGCCGCTGAAGATGAAATTCATGCATTGGTTTCGTTCTACGGTCGTGTCAATTATGTTTATGATTCACGTTATCTGTTGACAGCAACAATGCGTTATGATGGATCATCTCGATTCAGTGAAGACAATCGTTGGGGTGCATTCCCATCGGTAGCCGTTGCGTGGCGCATATCGAATGAACAATTCTTCAGGCCAATTACCAAAGTGATGAATGATTTGAAATTACGTTTCAGCTATGGTATAACAGGACAGCAAGACGGCATCGACAATTACAGCTATATACCTGTGTACACAATCAGCCAAGATGGAGCGCAAGCCAACTTTGGGGGAGTTCCTATTTACACTTATCGTGCCGAAGCTTACAACCCAAATCTAAAGTGGGAAACGACCAAGGCATTTAACGTAGGTTTGGATTTTGGTTTCTTGAACAACAGGATTAACGGCTCGGTGGACTATTATAATCGTAAAACAAGCGACTTGCTTGCAACAGTGTCGATACCGGCAGGTATCAACTTTGCTCGTGAAATGCTTACCAATGTGGGAAATGTGAAGAGCAGTGGTGTTGAAATAGCCGTCAACGCAACACCTATCGAAACTAAAGACTGGACATGGAGTGTTAGTGCAAATGCAACTTGGCTCAAAAACGAAATCACCAGTCTCAGCACGAATTCGGGTTCTTCGACTAAGACATACACCAATGTCGGAACGGCATTTGACAGTTACTATGTCCAAACCTTTACCGAAGGGGCTGCGCCGTATGCATTTTATGTTTATAAACAGATCTACGATGAAGAAACAGGGCGACCTATCGAGGGACTTTATGCCGACTTGAACGGTGATGGTGTAGTTGATTCCAACGACCGCTATCTTTACCATTCACCATCGCCTGATTGGTTGCTTGGTTTCAGTACCAGCTTGCGGTGGAAAAAGTGGACATTGAGCACCAGTCTGCGAGCCAGCATAGGAAATTATGTATATAATGGTACTGCCATGAGTACTGGTGCGCTAAGTACACTTTCTTACAACTCTTATCAGCTCAATAATCTCAGCAGCAGTTTCCTTGAAACCCGTTTCACCGAACGTCAATATCAAAGCGACTACTATGTTGAGAATGCATCATTCCTTAAAATGGATAATATCCAAATCGGTTACAACTTTGGCCAAGTATGCAAATGGTTTAGTTTGAACGTATCGGCAATGGTGCAGAATGTGTTTACAATAACCAAATATTCGGGTGTCGATCCCGAAGTACAGTCGGGTATCGACAGTTCGGTTTATCCGCGTCCGCGCATTTATTCTTTGACAATAGGACTTGACTTTTAACTACTACTAAAACTTAAAGAACAATGAAGAAAATATTATATATGGTGATGACGGTTTTGTTGCTTGGATTGTCATCGTGTCTCGATGACCTTAACCAACGTCCTATCGTCGAAACCGATTCGGAATCTGTTTACAGCGATCCGGCTAATTATGAAATGGTTCTCGGCAAGCTGTATGTGTCATTTGTGATTGCAGGACAGGAACTTGGCGGTGGAGATGCCGACCTTAGTACCAGTGGCAGTGAGAGCTTCGACCTGATGCGCTGTTATATTAATTTGCAGGAAGCGGGTACAGATGAAATGGTATATACTTGGGCGAGTAGTGATAATTTGCTTGATATAACCTATTTAAGTTGGGATTCCAGTGACCCTTGGGTGACAGATTGTTATTATCGTATTTATTATACCATTGCATTGTGTAACGATTTCTTGAAACATTGCACCGAAGATGCTATAGCCGATTTCTCCTCGGAAGATCAAGAGAAAATACTCATCTACCGTGCCGAGGCACGATTCTTAAGAGCTTTGGCCTATTATTATGCTCTCGATCTATTCGGACAAGGACCATTTGTCGATGAGAATACGCCGAATGTGGATTATTATCCTGAAGCATACACTTCAACACAACTTTTTGAGTATATAGAAAGTGAGTTGTGTGACATCGAAGACGATCTTCTTGCTCCCGGTTCCAATGTATATGGCCGTGCCGATCAAGCGGCAGCATGGGCATTACTTGCACGTCTTTATTTGAATGCAAGTGTCTATACAGGTATCGACCATTCTACCGATTGCATCACGTATTGCAAAAAGATTGTGGATTGTGGCATATATAGCCTTGAAAAAAATTACGCAAGTTTGTTTAATGCCGACAATAATCTGAGGACAAATGAGATTATATTCCCATTTGTCGTGGATGCTACTACTACGGTTTCGTGGGGTGCAACCACCTACCTTTGTTGCGGCGCGGTCAGCAGCGATGAAACACTGCAAAACCCTGCTGATTATGGCTTGACTTCGGGATGGAGTTCGTATCGTGTGCGCGGCGAATTTTCTGAATTGTGGGGTGATGTTGCTTCATCCAGCGACCAACGTTGTATGCTTTTTACAGGAAATGGAGAAACTGAGCTTGACCCATGGCTGGATAATGGTGTGTCGGACGACAATACCGGCTATCGTAGCGAGAAATGGACCAATTTGACTGATGCCGGAGAAGTTGCCTCTAATACTCAGTCCTACGGTGTAAATACCGATTTCCCTGTGTTCCGTCTTGCCGATGTCTATCTGATGATTGCCGAATCGGTGTTGCGTGGCGGATCAGGCTATTCTCGCAGTGAGGCACTCGACTTCCTCAATGCTTTGCGTGAACGAGCATATGGCGACGAATCGGGAAACATAACAGATTCCCAAATGAATCTTGACTATATTATTGATGAGCGCGCTCGCGAACTTTACCTTGAGTGTGTGCGTCGTACCGACTTGATACGTTTCGACCTCTTTACGGGCGACCAGTATCTGTGGCAATGGAAGGGAGGAGTGCTTAATGGACGTAGCGTAAACAGTCGCTATGATATTTATCCTATTCCGGCCAATGAAATTTCGGCTAACCCGAATTTAAGCAACCCAAATTATTAATCGGATAAAGTAACAAATGATGAAAACATTCAAAAATATATTCCTGCTTGCAGCACTTGCCTTTGTGGCAGGAGCTTGCGACAAGGATGGCGATTTCTTGACTGTCAGTGGGACGCAGGATGTCACATTGTCGGGAAATGATGCAGACATTGTGCTCAGTTACGAGCAGGTCGACGATTTGGCGCTGACCATCTATTGGAGTGACAATGGTGAGATTTCACTGAGCAATCCTTTGGTTGCAGCTCCTGAAAATGCAACGGTCAATACTGTGCAATTTTCGCCTACCGAAGATTTTGCCACTGTATCGGAACAAGAAGCTGATGAAGGTGAATATTATATGCAGTTCACGCATTTTGAACTCAATGCCATTCTCAATGGGCTTGGTTATGAAGCGGGTGTCAAAGCACCTCTTTATATTAGAGTTGAAGCACGGCTTGGAGAGAATATCGACCCAACTTATAGCAATGTGTTAGAGGTCAACGTTACACCTTATGTCATTGATATGACAGTCGGCTATCTGCTTGACAGCGAGAAAAACGATTCCGGCTTTACGCTTTATTCTGCCAACAGTGACGGTGTTTATACCGGATTTGTAGGTTGTGCAAGTTGGTGGAATTTCTATATGCGAGAAGGCGATGGTACCGTTTGGGGTAACGATGGCGAAGTGGGTACGGCATTCTTGATTAGTTCAGCATCCACTCAATGGAATATGTGGTATCCGGGAGTAACCGGTTGTTATTATACTATAATCGACACCGAGGCTCTCGAATGGTCGGCATTGTTAATATCTTCGCTAAATGTCAGCGGTGATGTCTCTGGCTCAATGGCTTATACACGGTCGACTAATAGTTGGACACTCACATATACGGCATCTTCAGCCGGTACTATTAATGTCACAATTTCTGGCAGCGGAGAACAATATGATATAAATACTGGCGACTCGGCTTCTAATCCTGCAACATTCGGTTTCTCGCAAAACGGGGATGCCGTGGAATTTGGTTCATCGGCCGGAACGATTTCGGTTGACGTTCCATCTGCCGGCGAAGTGACCCTCACGCTCAACCTTAGCGATCCAAGCCATTACACTTGCACCGTCGAGAGCGGTTCTGGTTCAGAGGAGGCTGAAGATGATACGTTTGGTGATTTATTATACCTCAGTGGTGTGGATGATTTAATTAGTGGCAGTTGGACGTTCGATAACTATCTGCGTCGTTACAACGATGATAGCAATTTGTATGGAGGTGCCTGCAACGTTAATTCTGAGTGGGGCTACCGTTTATATCCTGAGGCTAATGATTGGACTAATTGTTATTTGTTCGACAGTGGAGATGCCATGTCGGGTACGCTTAAAGCCAATGATGGCAGTGAAAGCAATATCCCCGCTCCTGATCCGGGGCTGTATCTCTTTGATGTGTCAATGTCGGCATTGACTTATCATCTGACGGCAGTTAGTTCAGTGGCTTGCGCCGGATTGAATTCTGGTGCCGATGACAGTTGGGTATTTGAATATATGACTGCTTCCAGTGAGGCTGGTGTTTATACACTTACCACTGAAATTACGCAAGCATCGGCTTGGGGCTTCCAGATTATCATAAATGAAGACTGGAATACTTACTTTGGCGGTGCCGGCGGCAATCTCTATCTTTATGGCAGCAATATCACCGATGATGCCTCACTTGATGTACCCAGCACTTATACAATAACCGTTGACTTGTGTACAGGTACTTATACAATAGAATAATTTATGAATCATTAATCAAACAGGATTAAAACATGAAGATTTCAAAAATATTGATGGCGGCGACCGTTGCATCCACTATGTTATTGGTGGCTTGCACTGAGGATAGCCCCATTACCAATCCTCCGGTAGAGAAAGAGGAGATTGTAATCGACCGCACTGCTTTTGCCAAAGGTGCAGATGTGAGTTGGCTGACGCAACTTGAAAAAGAAGGCGAAGTGTTTTATACTCGCGAAGACCGAGTGCAGACCGAGTGCATGCAATTGCTACGTGACGAATGTGGAATGAACGCCATCCGCTTGCGCGTGTGGGTGAATCCCACGAGCGGTTGGTGTAGTATTGATGATGTCGTTATCAAGGCTCGCCGTGCCAATGAACTTGGTATGCGTTTGATGATTGATTTCCATTTTAGTGACACTTGGGCCGACCCTTCAAATCAGGAAACGCCTGCCGCATGGGTCGATTATGATATCGACCAATTGCAAACGGCAGTTGCCGACCATGTGACAGAAATGCTCACGAAGTTGCAACAACTTGATATCGAACCCGAGTGGGTGCAAATAGGCAATGAAACACGTGGCGGGATGTTGTATCCGCTTGGTAGCTATGAGAATGACAGCAATTATGCAACCCTTGTTAATGCAGGCTACGATGCTGTAAAAGCCATATTCCCTGATGCACAAGTGATAATTCATCTTGACAGTGGCGAAACCTTGTGGATTTATACCAGCATATTCGGTTATTTGTCACAGTATGGAGGTAATTATGATATGATAGGTATGTCGCTTTATCCCGATGTCGACGATTGGCAATCCACGGTCGATGCTTGCATCAGCAATATCAATTCGGTTTCCGATACTTATGGTAAGCCTGTAATGATATGTGAGATAGGTATGCCTTACGATCAACCCGAGGTGGCTTACCAGATGATAGCCTACTTGCGCGACCAGTGTGAAAACAATACCGACGGACAATGCAAGGGTATCTTCTATTGGGAGCCCGAGGCTCCGGCAGGTTATAACAACGGTTACACCCTTGGCGCGTTTGCCGATGATGCCCCAACTGTAGCACTCGATGCTTTTAAGGATTGAGAAAGGCAAGAGGATGATATGGGACAGGAATTGCTGTGTCGAATTCTTCATTAAAATATAAACATTACGGCACTTCATTCCGTCTATTTCCCAGAAGACTGTTTTTAGGTTAGTTTTGTATATGTGAAAGCAGTTTATTCGCTTTAAGAAGAGACAGGGACTTCCGACGTGGGTCGTGAGTCCCTGTGTTTATTACCGGTGCCGGTGGATGCTTTTGGGAACTATAGCAAAGTCAGATTTAGGTGAATGTGTTTTTATATGTGGGAACTGTGTTGTAAAGAATATTCCCAATGTTTACATTGCTCATTTCGTAGAGTGTTGCAAACTGTGGAAAATGAATGAGTGGCAGTCGGGATCTTTGAATGTCAATATGTGCAAGGTTGAACAATTATGCCTTCTAATGACACAGAAAAATTGACAAATATTAAGGCTTATATCTTTCGGGTAGAAAGAAAACATTTGCTATATTTGCACAATAAATATTTACGCATTTTGCTGCCCCATGTAGCTGGTAGACATCTGGGTGACATTCAGCGTGTTAAGAAGCGTTTTTGTGAAACTGCCAAATTTGCATATGCCTGTGCAAGGAGAGATGTACATATTTGTATCCATTACATGCCGAAAAGAAAGACATGGTTATTGGTGTATGGACGAGGCGGTGATTATTGATGATAAAGGGAGAGTCTTGAAAGAGCGGGATGAATGCAATGTGCTGCCGTAAGGGAGCATTGTGAGCGAGCATCTCCGCTTTGTTTATGTTTTTAACATGTAATATACACAGAAAGCTAAAGATAGATATGGAATTGTCAGTATTCGGTATTCAAAGCACGACGTTGATGGTAACAGCGTTGTTGACGGGAATAGGGCTTGTAGCCGCTGCGCTACTCATAGCCGGATTGATTTCCCCGCGGTCGTTTACTGCCCAAAAGGGGGAGGCATACGAATGCGGTGTGGAAACTCGTGGCGAAAGTATGGTTCAATTTAAGGTGGGATATTACCTGTTTGCCATCCTTTTCCTGATGTTCGACGTGGAAACCGTCTTCCTTTTTCCGTGGGCAGCCGTGTGCCGTAGCCTTGGGACCAATGGATTGTTAAGCGTTTTGGTATTTTTGGTTATTTTGATTTTAGGCCTTGCCTACGCTTGGCGGAAAGGAGCTTTGCAATGGAAGTGAAGATAAAAGACATGAAGCGTGAAGACTTCAAGGATAACGAATATATCGACAACCTTGTAGAAGAATTGCGTGCAAGTGGAACGAATGTGGTTGTCGGACAAATCGACCGCCTTATCAATTGGGGACGTGCCAACTCGTTGTGGCCACTTTGCTTCGGTACCAGTTGTTGTGCTATCGAGTTTATGCACCTCGGTGCTGCACGTCACGATATGGCTCGCTTTGGTTTTGAGGTAGCTCGTAACTCGGCTCGCCAAGCTGACTACATAATGGTGCAGGGAACCATAGTGCATCGTATGGCTCCGGCACTTATGCGTCTGTATGAACAGATGGCAGAACCAAAGTATGTGATTGCTTGTGGCGGATGTACCATTTCAGGTGGTCCGTTTAAGGGGTCATATTGTGTGGTAGAGGGTGTAGACCAATTGTTGCCGGTGGATGTGTATATTCCCGGTTGCCCACCACGTCCCGAGGCCATGTTCTATGGACTAATGCAGTTGCAACGTAAGATAAAGGTGGAACGTTTCTTCGGTGGTGTCAATCGCCAGGAAAAGTTGAAAGACTTCCTTAAAGCTCATCCCGAAAAGGCCGAGAGCATGAAATGATGATGGCTGAACATACTGATAAGGAGATTGCAAGTTATTTTAAATAAGAACGTAATATATCATTATATATAATGGCAAATATACAAGAAACAATCAGCAAACTTTTCCCTACAGCAACTTTTGAGCAGGGTGGGGAGCTATGCGTGACAGTCGATGACAAGCAATGGCATGGACTTGCCGAGCAATTGAAGGGTAATGCTGATTTGGGATTTGACTATCTTGTTGGCATCATAGGTTGCGACTGGAAAGAGTCGTTGGGGTGCATATATTATTTCACTTCGACCAGTACGCAGGAGCATCTGATGGTGAAAGTGGCCACTACCGACCGTGAAAATCCAATACTGCACAGTGTGAGTGACTTGTGGAAAGTGGCTCTTATACAAGAAAGGGAAGTGTATGACTTCTATGGTATTGTGTTTATTGGGCATCCCGATATGCGTCGGCTGTATTTGAGAACAGATTGGGTAGGGTATCCGCTACGCAAGGATTATGATGCCAATCCTGAAATAAATCCTATAAGACTTGGACAGGAACCGGGAGAAGATGATACGGCGATATATATAGAAGAAGCCGACGGAACTGTGAAAAAAGTTGACGAAAAGGTATTCAAGGACGATGAGTATGTGGTAAACTTCGGTCCACAGCACCCTTCCACTCATGGTGTTATGCGCTTACGTACAAGCCTTGATGGGGAAACTATCTTAAAGGTAGATCCGATGTGCGGGTATATCCATCGTGGTATAGAAAAACTATGTGAATCGAAGACTTATCCGCAAACGCTGATGTTTACCGACCGTATGGATTATATGTCGGCTCATCAAAATCGCCATTGTTTGTGCTTGTGTATAGAGAAAGCCCTTGGAATCGAAGTGCCTCGTCGTGCACAAATCATCCGCGTGATGATGGACGAATTGATGCGCTTGTCATCGCATTTGCTTTCATACGGTTGTATGACTATGGACATGGGTGCTACGACTGCATTTTTCTATGGCTTCCGTGAGCGTGAGCAGATACTTGACATATTCGAGAAAACTTGCGGTGCACGCATGTCATTGCATTATAATGTGATTGGTGGCGTGGTGGCCGATGTGCATCCCGACTTCATTAAGGATGTCCGCGATTTGTGCAGCATCATGCCCTCACGTCTGAAAGAATATCATAAGCTGTTTACAGGCAATGTGATAGCTCAAAATCGCACTAAAGGGGTCGGTGTCTTGTCCAAAGAGGATGCTATAAGCTATTCGGTAACCGGCCCGTCTGGACGTGCTACGGGATGGCATTGTGATGTACGCAAGACAGCTCCATACTCGATATATGGTGAACTTGATTTTGACGAGATTACCGAAACAGCCGGTGACAGTTTTGCACGCTATATGGTGAGAATGCGCGAGATAGAGCAATGTGTGAAATTGCTGGTACAACTGTGCGACATGCTCGAAAAAGAACCTTCCAACGTTTATATTGCACCTAAAGTGCCGAAGATTATAAAATTGCCTGTAGGTAGGTGGTTCCAACAGGTTGAAGCAAGCCGAGGAGCATTTGGTGTGTATATCGAAAGTACAGGTGAAAAAACTCCTTACCGAATGCACTTCAACAGCCCGTGTTTGAATATACTCGGTTCGGTGGATATTGCTTGCCGTGGCTATAAAATTGCCGACTTGATAACTATCACTGCGTCACTCGACTATGTAATCCCCGACATTGACCGTTAACAAGATTATTCACGAAAATTAATACACGACGATATTATTATGTTTGATTTTGGTTCGATAACAACATGGTTTGACAATTTGCTGGAGAGTGTAATGCCCTCGTGGGCGGCCACTGTGATTGAATGTGTTATAATTGGAGTAGTCTTGTTGTTGGCTTATGCCTTGTTGGCTTTGTTTTACATATTTTATGAGCGCAAGTTGTGTGCGTGGTTTCAATGCCGCCTGGGTCCTATGCGTGTAGGTCCGTGGGGTATATTGCAAAGTTTTGCCGACATGTTCAAGATCCTTATAAAGGAGCTTATACGTCTTGAAAAAATCGACCGTTTCTTATTTGCTCTTGCACCTTATCTGGTAATTATTGCTTCGATGTTGTGTTTTGCAGTTCTGCCTTGGGGCAACGGATTGCAAATCGTTGATTTCAACATAGGTGTGTTTTTCATGATTGCTGCTTCGTCAATTGGTGTGTTGGGTATTCTGCTTGCCGGTTGGTCAAGTAATAATAAATACACACTTATTGGAGCAATGCGCAGCGGTGCGCAAATGATAAGTTATGAATTGTCGGTGGGGTTGTCGATAATGACCATCATCGTGCTTGCCGGTACGATGTCGGTGTCTGAACTTGTAACCGCTCAAGCCGATGGCTGGTTTCTGTTCAAGGGACACATTCCGGCAGTTATTGCTTTCATAATTTATTTGATTGCAGCCACGGGTGAGACCAACCGTGGCCCGTTTGACCTTCCTGAGGCTGAACATGAGCTTACCGCTGGTTACCACACTGAATATTCAGGTATCCATTTCGGCTTCTTTTATCTTGCCGAATATCTCAACCTGTTTATCGTTTCTGGTATTGCATCGTTGATGTTCCTCGGTGGATGGATGCCGTTGCATATTCCTGGCTGGGATGGTTTCAACACGATAATGGATTATATCCCATCGGTTGTGTGGTTCCTTGGCAAGGCGTTTTTCATCTCGTTCATCATCATCTGGTTCAAGTGGTCGTTCCCTCGTGTGCGTATCGACCAACTGTTGGCTCTTGAATGGAAATATCTCATGCCGATAGGTTTGTTTAACTTGTTATTGATGACATTGATTGTGATTTACGGCTTGCATTTTTAAACAATTTAAAAGTAGTAGCGAAAGACCCAAAAATAATAAAAACTATTATGAGCGGATATTGTGGAAAAATAGCGCAAGTGATAGGTCCTGTGGTAGATGTTACTTTCGAGGGTGAAGGTAATAATGTGCCACCCATCTACTCGGCTCTTAAAGTGAAGCGTGAAGATGGTAGCGACTTATTACTTGAAATTGAACAGCACATAGGGGAGGACACTGCCCGCTGTGTAGCTATGGACAGTACCGACGGACTACAAAGAGGGACCAAGGTGGAAGACACCGGAACGTCGCTCTCGGTACCCACAGGTAGCCAGGTCAAGGGACGCTTATTAAACGTAATGGGCACTCCCATCGATCACCTTGCACCCCTTACGGGTGAGGCTCGCCGCCCAATCCATCAGCCTGCTCCGGAGTTTTCCGACCTGTCGATTACCAGTGAGATCCTTTATACGGGTATCAAGGTTATCGACTTGCTCGAACCATACTCCAAAGGAGGTAAAATCGGACTGTTTGGTGGCGCGGGAGTAGGAAAGACCGTGTTGATTATGGAGATGATTCATAACATTGCCCGTGGTCATAACGGTTTCTCGGTATTTACAGGCGTTGGTGAGCGCACTCGTGAGGGTAACGACTTGCTGCGCGAGATGATTGAAAGTGGCGTCATAAAGTATGGCGACAAGTTCAAAGAAGGTCTTGAAAAAGGTGAATGGAATCTTGCCGATGTCGACATGAATGAAGTGAATTCGTCACAGGCTACGCTTGTGTTCGGACAAATGAACGAACCACCGGGCGCACGTCTGCGTGTCGGTTTAGCAGGATTGACAGTAGCCGAACAGTTCCGCGATCAGGATGGCGGTGGTAAAGAGATCCTACTTTTCATAGACAACATTTTCCGCTTTACACAGGCGGGTTCTGAAGTTTCGGCATTGCTTGGCCGTATGCCTTCGGCTGTGGGCTACCAACCAACGCTTGCATCGGAAATGGGTGCATTGCAAGAGCGTATAACCTCTACCAAGCAGGGTAGTATCACCTCAGTACAGGCTATATATGTGCCGGCCGACGACTTGACCGACCCTGCACCGGCTACAACGTTTAGCTTCCTTGATGCAACAACGGTGTTGAGCCGTAAGATTGCCGAACTCGGTATTTATCCGGCTGTGGATCCACTTGATTCCACATCACGGATTCTCGATCCTCACATCATCGGTGAGGAACATTATGAAGTGGCTCAGGCTGTAAAGCAGCTTTTACAGAAGTATAATGAGTTGCAAGACATTATCGCCATCCTTGGCGTAGATGAATTGTCCGACGACGATAAGCTCGTGGTTGCACGTGCTCGTCGTGCCCAGCGTTTCCTCTCGCAGCCATTCTTTGTGGCCGAGCAGTTCACGGGGCTTCCTGGCGTTATGGTGCCGCTTAGCGAAACCATACGCGGTTTTAAGATGATTCTCAACGGCGAAGTCGATGAATATCCCGAACAGGCGTTCCTCAATGTCGGTACAATCGACGAGGCGATTGAAAAGGGTAAGAAATTGCTTGCCGAAGTTGGGTAATTGTCATTGGTGAAAAACAAATTAAAGAACTGATTTATGACACTGAAGATAATATCGGCTGAGAAGGTGGAATATACGGGCGAGGTGGAAGCTGTCACTATGCCCGGAGTGCTCGGGTCGTTTACAGTACTCGACCACCACGCCGCGATGATTTCGGCTCTTGCCGCAGGGAAGCTATCATATGGCTTGGTCAATGGCGAGAAGGAATCGCGTGACATCAAGGGCGGTATTGCGGATATCAACAACAATGTTGTGTCGGTGTGCATATATTAATTAATCCCACGTTTTGAACTATGAAGAAGGTTCTAACCATACTATCCATCTTGTTGCTTCTCATTGTTGCGGGCACGCCTGTTGCCATGGCACAGGAAGAAGAGAATGTCGGAATGGACGGTATTAATCCCAAGGAGATTATCTTCGAGCACCTTGGCGATGGTTATGGTTGGGAAGTGCCGTTCTCTCATACGCATCGTATCCCGTTGCCGGTGATTGTGCGTGACTATGAGGGGGTATGGCATCTGTTCAGCTCTTCGAGACTTATGCATGGTGGTGAATACGAAGGTTTTAAGATTGCCGATGGCGGTGATTACGATGGCAAGGTTGTCGGAATGCGTCCTGATGGCAAGAGTGGAATGGAGCAATACCGTCCGCTCGATCTGTCGATTACCAAAAATGCTGCGGGTCTGATGATTTCTGCACTTGTCGTGGCACTTCTGGCCTTTTGGCTTGTGCGATGGTACAAACGCAATGGGATGAAGGCTCCGCGAAAAGGATTGGGGGCATTTGAGGTGACGGTTGCTTACATATATGATGGTGTAATCAAGCCTACCCTTGGGGTAAAAGCTAACAAGTTTGCTCCCTATTTGCTCACGGTGTTCTTTTTCATACTCACGATGAACTTGTTGGGGCTGATTGTGATATTCCCCGGTGGCGCAAACCTTACGGGAAATCTTGCAGTGACGCTCGTGTTGTCAATTTTTACATTCGTGTTGACCAACTTGTTTGGTACCAAGCATTATTGGAAAGACATTTTTTGGCCCGATGTGCCTTGGTGGCTCAAAGTGCCAATTCCCATGATGCCCGTTATCGAGTTGTTTGGTATATTTACTAAGCCGGCGGCACTCACCGTCCGTTTGTTTGCCAACATGATGGGTGGTCACATGATAGTAATAGTGTTGACATTGTTGATATTCATTTTTACTGCAATAGGCGGATTGGCAATAGGTGGAGTGGCTACAGTCTTGTCGGTGGCATTCTCTTTGTTCATGCTACTTATCGACACGCTTGTTAGTTTCATTCAAGCCTATGTGTTCACTTTACTTTCCACTTTGTTCATCTCTCTGGCTCAGGTCGGTGGTGAGCATAAAGGTTCGGCAGTTGCCGAAGCAAAATAATTATCAAGGCATTACCTCGTTTTGCAGAGGTTTGAAGCCATTATAAACAATAAAAACAAAAGAAATAAAAACCATTAACTAAAAAATTTATAATTATGTTAGGAATGATTTTAGCGTTTGACGCATTAGTTGGTCTTGGAGCTTGTATTGGTGCAGGTGTTGCGGCCATAGGAGCAGGTATCGGTATTGGTAAGATCGGCGCATCGGCAATGGAAGCCATTGCACGTCAACCAGAATCTACCGGAGACATTCGTAGCAACATGATTGTAATAGCTGCATTGGTTGAAGGTGTGGCATTGTTTGCTGTTATCGTTTGTATAATTTCGTTGTTCCTTTAAAATCTTGAAGATAGATGGAACTGTTCACGCCTGAATTTGGCTTGGTGTTTTGGATGTTTGTCGTATTCGCCTTGCTTTTTGCTATATTGGCAAAATTTGCATGGCCCTATATCATAAAGAGCCTCGAAGCCCGTGGCGACATGATAGACAAGGGGGTGCTGTATGCCAAGAATGCCAAAGAGCAGCTTGACAATGCCAAGACTGAAGCGCAAAAATATGTTGCTGAAGCACAAAAGCAACAGGCCGATATATTGCGTGATGCAGCAAAGATGAAAAGCCAAATCATAGAAGAGGCCAAGTCGGCCGCTCAGGTGGAGGCTAAGAAAGTAATGGATGCTGCCAAGGTTGCCATAGAGCAAGCACGCAAAGAGTCGGAATTGCAGTTCCGCAACGAGGTGAGCAGCTTTGCACTTTCCATCGCCGAAAAGATAATAAAGAAGAACATGGAAGGAAACAAGGCGCAAACCGAATTGGTGGACAAATTGTTGGAAGAGGTTGAAAACAAAAACTAACAAGATATGAACGACGGATTGATTGCACGCCGATATGCCAAGGCTTTTTTGAAGTTTGCCAACGAAAAGAAGGCAGCGAAGCAGGCCTATGGTCAAATGAGGCAGCTCGATGAGGCTTATGCCGCCGAGGCAAAGCTGAAGAAGGCGGTGGGCAACCGTTTTATCTCCGCCGACGACAAGACTCAATTGTTGCTTGCCGCCGCAGGAGCTAAGCCGGGCGATTGCTTGGCAAAATTCATAAAACTTGTTATAAGTCACAACCGCGAAGGTTTCTTGCGCGAAATGTCACGTGCTTATCAAGATTTGTATCGCGAGGCCAACAACATTGCGCAGATTGAAATCGTAACGGCAGCGGAAATGCCCGCCGCCACCTTGAAAAGAATTACCGACGTGGTGAGAAGTATGCTCGCCGGCAAGCAGATAGAGGAAACCCACCGTATTGACCCGAGTCTGATAGGTGGATTTGTAATCCGAGTCGATACAGTACAGCTTGATGCGTCGATTAAAAATGAACTGAAAAAATTGCGATTAAAACTCCTTAGAAATTAAATATGATAGACCCAAGTGAAATATCAGAAATATTGAAGAGCCAACTCGAAGAGGTCCAAGGCAAAATGGACTTTGAAGAGGTAGGTACTGTGCTTGAGGTAGGAGATGGAGTTGCACACGTTTATGGCCTTGACAACGTTAAGGCCAATGAGTTGGTGGAATTTGAAAATGGCACGAGTGGTGTCGCCATGAATCTTGAGGAAAGCAACGTAGGTGTTATCTTGCTTGATAATATCAACTCGATTTCTGAAAACATGACAGTGCGCCGCACGGGCAATATTGCTTCCATTCCAGTTGGCGAAGGATTGTTGGGTCGCGTGATCAACATTCTTGGTGAACCGATAGACGGTCGTGGACCTATAGAGGGGAAGATGATACGCTTGCCGCTAGAGCGCAAAGCTCCGGGTGTTATCTTCCGTCAACCAGTGAAGCAACCGTTACAGACGGGTATCAAGGCCATCGACTCGATGGTGCCAATAGGGCGCGGGCAACGTGAGCTTATCATTGGTGACCGCCAAATCGGCAAGACGGCTATCGCCATAGATACCATCATAAACCAACGTAGTGATTATGAGGCTGGCAAGCCTGTGTATTGCATTTATGTGGCAATAGGGCAGAAAGCCTCGACCGTTGCACAAATAGTCAATGAATTGCGCGAACATAATGCGCTCGACTATACTGTTGTTGTAGCTGCTACTGCTGCCGATTCGGCTGCAATGCGCTATTACGCACCTTTCGCAGGCGTGGCAATAGGTGAATATTTCCGCGACTCAGGACGCGATGCCCTCATCATTTATGATGACTTGTCAAAACAAGCTGTCGCTTACCGTGAAATATCACTTATCTTGAAGCGTCCTTCGGGTCGTGAGGCATATCCGGGCGATATCTTCTATTTGCATAGCCGTTTGCTCGAACGTGCTGCTAAAATTATCGAAAACGATGAAGTGGCCAAGGATATGAACGATCTGCCCGAAGTGATGAAGCCTATTGTGAAGGGTGGAGGTTCGCTGACGGCATTGCCAATAATTGAAACACAAGCCGGCGATGTGTCGGCTTATATTCCGACCAACGTTATTTCGATTACCGATGGACAGATATTCCTTGAAACGGGATTGTTCAACCGAGGTATCCGTCCGGCAATCAATGTAGGTATATCGGTTTCGCGTGTAGGTGGCAATGCTCAAATCAAGTCGATGAAAAAAGTTGCAGGTACGCTCAAGATTGATCAGGCTCAGTTCCGTGAATTGGAGTCATTCACTAAGTTTGGAGGCGACCTCGATGCCGTTACTGCACGTACTATCGACAAGGGACGTAAGAACGAGCGGTTGCTTATACAACCCCAGTATTCACCAATGAGTGTCGAGGAACAGGTTGCTATAATATATTGTGGAACGCAAGGATTGCTCGAAAAAGTTCCGTTGGACAAGGTTGCTGAATTTGAGAAATTGTTCTTGCAATTACTTAAATCGAAGTATCAGTCAGATGTCCTCGATGTATTGAAAAGTGGAGTAATCAATGATGACGTTACGTCGAAGTTGACTGCCGCCGCCAAGGATATTACTAGTAGATACAGTGTTTAGAAATAGCGGCAAATGGCAACATTACGAGAATTAAAAGGAAGAATAGGCTCAGTTGCATCGACTGAGAAAGTCACCAGTGCGATGAAGATGATTTCTTCGGCCAAGATGCATAAGAGCGAGCAGGCGTTGAAGCGACTTGTACCGTTCCGTAGTCAAATACAGACAGTCATGGGACACTTGCTCGAAGCAGGTGGCGAGTATGACTCACCGCTGATTGAAGTTCGTGATGTTAAGCAACTGTCGATTATCGTATTCGGATCTGATGATGGTCTATGCGGTGCTTATAATATCAATATCTTCAAGGATTTATTGAAATTGATAAAAGAGAGTCGCAATCAGTATGGGGCAGATGTGGAAATCACTATTTTCCCCGTAGGTAGAAAGATGAGCCGTGCCGTCAAAAAATTGGCGGAGGAACATCTGGTTGTGGTAGATGCAAGCATAAACACTCGCAGCAATTCTGCTGCCATCAGTGACTTTACCGAAGAAATGAAGAATCGTTTCTTGCAAAACGAAGCCGACAAGGTGATGATGGTCTATATGCACTATAAGACACCGAGTCGGCAGGTATTGCAAATCGACCAGTTATTGCCTGTGAGCTATGCAGCCATTACTGCGGCAAGCGGGACGGTCAATGGCGACAAACCGAAAAATGCTAATGCACCTTGCATTTTCGAGCCTGACGCTAACGCTATTTTTAATGCCGTGTTGCCATTGTATGTCAATTCGGTGATACAGGAAGTATGTACCGAAAATAATGCTTCGGAAGCTGCTGCGCGTGTTATTGCGATGCAGACGGCCAATGATAATGCCAAAAAATTGCTTGAAGAATTGCAGCTTGAATATAACAAGTTGCGTCAACAGGGCATTACGACCGAACTTCTTGATATACTTGGCGGACAGGTTGAAAGGTGATCAATTAAACTAAAAAATGCTGCATTTGAGGTGTGCCTGATTCACACCGCGCATGAGGCAATCGATGTTGCTCTTATGACACCACAGAGTTGGCACACCTGCAAAAGCAGTTTATAAGACATTAAGCAAAGAAAGGAAGTAAACATACCGGACTTCCTGATTCATGCTAAAAATTAAAACAATTTGTACCGGTATTATTTTTATATGATTTGACTTATCTATGACTATCAAAGATTATTTCTCATCTCTCTTCAAAGGGACATGGAGTCTGTTGCAAGGAATGCAAGTGACGGGAAAGGAACTTGTGACCCCAAAAGTGACGAAACAGTATCCTGAGAATCGTTCAAATTTGGAGATCGCCGATCGGTTTAGGGCGACGTTGTCGTTTATTTATGATGCCGAGGGCAATCACAAGTGCATAGCTTGTGGGTTATGTCAAATGAATTGTCCCAACGGCACTATTCATATCGATACCAAGATGGTGGAGATGCCAGATGGAAAGAAAAAAAGGAAGCTGGACAAATATATGTATGACTTGGGAAGTTGCACATTTTGCCAGTTGTGTGTGTTGTCGTGTCCTCATGGCGCAATTGAATTTAAAAATGATTTTGAGCAGGCGGTGTTCACTCGCAGCAAACTTGTGTTACAATTAAACTATTTGCCAGAGAAGGAGGTAATTGTTCCTAAGCCAGCCCAAACCACTGTTGAAACCAAGTCGGCAGTTCAGAATGTTGAAACGACGAAAGCCGGTGCGGATACGGTTGCCTCAGGGTTGCCAAAGTAGAAGAAAATAAAGAAAATAAATAATATATGGAATCATTAGGAAGTATAATTGCGTATTTCGTAATTGCAATTGCAATTATCGTGTTCTCGGTACTGGCAGTGACCTCGGGCAAGATTTTGCGTGCGGCAACCTATTTGTTATTCGTACTGTTCGCTACGGCCGGCATTTATTTTCAGCTTGGCTATGAATTTCTTGGGGCAGTGCAGATTGCAGTGTATGCCGGTGGCATAATGGTGCTTTTTGTGTTTTCAATCCTGTTGACTCACAAGCCTGGAGCAAATGCCCCACGTTTGACCAACCATAAACGGTGGCTTGGATTGAGTGCAGCGTTGCTTGGTGCCGGTGTGTGCTTGTATGCGTTGTTCAGCTACGGTGCATTCTTGGTGCAAAAGATGCCTGAGACATTCAGTGTTGACATTCACAAAATCGGGCAGGCTTTGCTAAGTACTGACAAATTTGGCTATCTGTTGCCGTTTGAGGCATTTGGCGTTTTATTGTTGGCCTGTATAATAGGTAGTTTGGTCGTAGCACGTAAAAGATAACACAGGAGGAAGCGAATTATGAATATAACAATGTTGATGTATTTGATTCCCAGCATTATAATGTTTGGCTGTGGAGTTTATGGGTTTATAACCCGACGGAATATGATAGCAATACTTATATCGCTTGAGCTGATGCTTAATGCCGTGGATATTAATTTTGCAGTGTTCAACCGCTTCTTGTTCCCCGGGCAAATGGAAGGTATGTTTTTTTCGTTGTTTGCAATAGGTCTGGCGGCAGCCGAGACGGCTTTAGCCATTGCTATTGTCATCAACGTGTACCGTGCTGCAAGGAATGTGGATATTCGACAACTTACTAAAATGAAATTTTAAGTTCTATGGAATTATCATATACAGTAGCCGTATTGATTATCCCTATATTAATGTTCCTGTTTTTGGGAATCGTAGGGGTTAAGTTAAGTAAAAAGACTGCCGGAATTTTGGGTACGGTGGCGATGGGTATTACCACGATCATCGCTTATGCCGCCGCACTGACTTACTTTTTTGGTATAGATCAAGGACAAGTAATCGATGGCGTACGTCAGCAGATTACGGTCATGGATTTGACATGGCTTGAATTTACCAAAAATTTGGTGATAAAGATAGGAGTGTTACTCGACCCGATTTCGGCAATGATGTTAATCGTGATTTCAACGGTGTCGTTCATGGTTCACCTATATAGCTTGGGATACATGGATGGCGAACGTGGATTCCAACGTTATTATGCATTCTTGTCGTTGTTCACATTCTCGATGCTCGGACTTGTTCTTGCAACCAATATTTTCCAGATGTATATCTTCTGGGAGTTGGTTGGAGTTTCGTCCTATTTACTTATCGGATTTTATTACACTTTGCCTGCAGCTGTGTCGGCATCCAAAAAGGCGTTTATCGTCACACGCTTTGCTGATCTTGGATTCTTGATTGGCATTCTGATACTATCATTTTATACTGATACGTTTGATTTCCTTACCATTACGAGTGATCCCCAAACTGCAATATCCACTGCGGGAGGTGCCACATTCCTTGGTTGCTCAGTTATGACATGGGCGTTGACACTAATTTTTGTTGGCGGTGCCGGTAAGTCGGCAATGTTCCCTCTTCACATTTGGCTTCCCGATGCAATGGAAGGTCCGACTCCGGTGTCTGCACTTATCCATGCTGCAACGATGGTTGTTGCCGGTGTTTATTTGGTGGCTCGTTTGTTCCCGCTTTATGCGGTTGATGTGACAGCACTCCATATCATCACGGTGGTGGGTGCGTTCACGGCTTTATATGCTGCTGCGGTGGCTTGCGTGCAGAGTGACATTAAACGTGTGCTTGCGTTCTCTACCATATCGCAAATCGCATTCATGATAACAGCGCTTGGTGTTGCAAGCCCGGAGTTACATCACGGAGTTGGCTATATGGCTTCGATGTTCCACTTGTTCACTCACGCCATGTTTAAGGCTTTGCTCTTCTTGTGTGCAGGTGCTATAATACATGCAGTGCATAGTAATGAAATGTCGGCCATGGGTGGGTTGCACAAGTATATGCCCATCTGTCACATTACATTTCTCATCGGATGTTTGGCCATTGCAGGTATTCCGCCATTTGCAGGATTTTTCAGCAAGGACGAGATTCTTGTTGCCGCTTATGAAAATAGTCCGATATGGGGAGTCTGGCTGTCTGTAGTTGCAGGTATGACGGCATTCTACATGTTCCGCCTTTACTATAAGATTTTTTGGTGGAATAATCCCGATTATGGACATCATAAACCACACGAGGCTCCTATGACAATGACGTTCCCGTTAATTTTCCTCGGACTTGTGTCGATTGTTGTTGGTTTTATTCCGTTTGGAGAATTTGTCACATGGAATCGTGAGCCTTATGAGATACACCTCAATTGGACGGTTGCCGGAACGAGCGTTGTTATATCTGTTATAGGCATAGCACTTGCGACAGTGATGTATCGTAAGGAAAATGATATTCCACAATGTCTCGCTGACCGCTTCCGTGGTTTGTGGACTGCGGCTTACAACCGCTTTTATATGGATGAACTCTATCAGTTCATTACTCATAAGATAATTTTTGCCCGTATCAGCAAGCCGATTGCGTGGTTTGACCGTCGCATCATAGATGGCACGATGGACTTTCTTGCTAATGCTGCAAATTCGGCCTCGTTTGCTGTGCGGCGTATGCAGAGTGGTAGCATTCAAACCTATGTCTGGTTCTACCTCGTCGGTGCTGTGGCTTTGGCTGTGATATTAATCCTATGTTTAATCTAAATCGTGCAACGGTTTCTATAGATATAAGAGAATATGATTTGGTCTAATATATTAATCTATTTTGTTATAATTCCACTTTTGATGTTAGGTGGATTGGCTTTGTGTAAAAACATAAAGCAAGTGCGGGCCGTTGCCGTAGTTGGTGCAACAGCACTGATGGTTCTTGCCATTTATCTTGTAGTGGCATTTCTTGGGCTTCGAGCCGCAGGCAACGATGCCGAGATGCTCTTCACCGAGGGAGCGGTAATGTGGTTTGAGCCGTTTAATATCCATCTTGCACTCGGTGTAGATGGTATTTCGGTTGTTATGATTCTGCTTTCGGCGTTTATCGTTTTTGCCGGTGTGTTTGCATCGTGGAAGATGGATCCGCTGCCGAAGGAATTTTTCATGTGGTTTTGTCTGTTGTCGACCGGTGTGTTCGGATTCTTCATTTCGATAGACATGTTTACGATGTTCATGTTCTATGAAGTTGCGCTTATCCCAATGTACCTCCTTATCGGTGTTTGGGGAAGTGGCAATAAAATGTATTCGGCAATGAAACTTACCCTAATGCTCATGGGTGGATCTGCATTCTTGATGCTCGGCATCCTTGGTATTTATTTCCACTCGGCATCTGAAGGCGGCCAATTGACGATGAACATACTTGAAATTGCAAAGAACGATGCCATACCTCACTCATGGCAATACTTCCTGTTCCCGATGACTTTTGTGGGATTTGGTGTGCTTGGTGCCATGTTCCCGTTCCATACATGGTCGCCCGATGGTCATGCATCGGCACCCACGGCAGTGTCAATGCTTCACGCCGGTGTTTTGATGAAACTTGGTGGTTATGGTTGTTTCCGCGTTGCAATCTTCCTGATGCCTTATGCAGCCAACGAACTTGCATGGATATTCCTGACATTGACCGGTATCAGTGTCGTTTATGGAGCATTCAGTGCTTGCGTACAGACCGACTTGAAGTATATCAATGCTTATTCATCGGTAAGCCACTGCGGTATGGTGCTTTTCGCCATATTGATGCTTAACACCACGGCCATGACGGGTGCTGTGCTTCAGATGCTCTCGCACGGCTTAATGACGGCTTTGTTCTTTGCTTTAATAGGTATGATATATGGACGTACACACACTCGTGACATTCGCGAAATGGGTGGTTTGATGCGTATTATGCCATTCCTTGGTGTGGGCTATGTGATAGCCGGTCTTGCTTCGCTCGGATTGCCAGGATTAAGCGGTTTTGTTGCTGAAATGACGATATTTGTCGGTTCGTTCCAACATGCCGATATGTTCCACCGTGTGTTCACCATTGTTGCTTGTTGCTCAATAGTGATTACTGCGGTTTACATTTTGCGTGTTGTAGGTAAATTGCTGTTCGGGGCGGTGCAAGATGAACACCATAAGACACTCACCGATGCCGAGTGGCATGAGCGACTGTCGACGGTAACGCTTATTATTGCTGTTGCTGTCATCGGTTGCTTCCCAAACTTCTTCAGCTCAATGATAACTGAGGCGGCCGAGCCTATAATGAAATTGTTTGCGTAAACATTAAGTGTTGAATCTTGATAAATAGAAATTAGAAAAATGGATTATTCGCAATTTTTATATATGCCGCAAGAATTAGGGTTGTTAATCGTGTTCTTGTTTGTGTTTTTGTTCGACACTTTCTTGCCGAAGCGCAGTCAGTCGATGTTGCCGGTATTGACATCGGTGCTGTTCGGAATTTTTACGTTGTGCAATTACTTCATGCTTGTGCGTGGAACAGCTTTCAGTGGCATGTTCGAAAGTACGGCTGCAACGTATGCCATGAAGTTTATTCTTAACATTGGTGTGCTAATTGTGCTTGTTATGTCGATTAAGTGGGTCAACGGTGAGGAGATGGCAGTGCGCCGAGGTGAGTTTTACGAATTGTTGCTGCTCACGGTGTTTGGCATGTACTTAATGATTTCGGCACGTCATTTCCTGATATTCGTTATTGGGCTTGAAACTGCATCGTTGCCGATTGCAGCACTTGTCGCATTTCATAAGAACCGTTATGAGTCGCATGAAGCCGCAGCCAAATATATGTTTACCGCTGTATTCTCTTCGGCTATCTTGTTGATGGGTTTATCGTTTGTATATGGCCTGTTTGGTTCTTTGTATTTCAATGATATTGCTTATCAGGTTATCAACAACACTTCGGTAGTGCTCGTTGTTGCATTGGCATTTGTGATTGCGGGGATTGGTTTCAAGCTCTCGCTCGTTCCGTTCCATTTGTGGACAGCTGATGTTTATCAAGGAGCACCCACATTGGTTACCTCTTATCTATCGGTGATTTCAAAAGGTGCCGCAGCATTTGCGTTTTTGGTTATCATGGTGCAAGTGTTTGGTGCTGCATATTCCAAGATATGGGAATGGATGCTTTATGCGATAATTGTGCTGACCATCACGCTTGGCAACCTATTTGCAATACGTCAGCGCAACATCAAGCGTTTCCTTGCGTTCTCTTCGATTTCTCAAGCAGGTTATATAATGCTTGGTGTTATAGGAGGTAACGAATTAGGGCTTGCTTCACTCATGTTTTATGTGTTGGTTTATATCTTTTCCAATCTTGCTGCGTTTGGCGTGGCATTTGCTATCGAGCAGCAGTGTGGTAAAGTGTCGATTGATGATTATAACGGACTCTACAAGACTAATCCATGGCTATCATTCACAATGATGCTTGCCATGTTCTCTCTTGGAGGTATTCCGCCGTTTGCCGGATTCTTCAGCAAGTTCTTCATATTTGCCGGAGCATTGGAATGCGGCGAAACATCGATTTATATTCTTGTGTTGATAGCATTGGTCAATACCATCATTTCGCTCTACTACTATTTGCTTGTAGTGAAAGCAATGTTTATAAGTCAAGATGACTGTTCGGTTGCAAAGTTCCGTTCAAGTTGTGGTGAGCGTGTGGCAATGATAGTATGCACGTTCGGTATTATTCTTGTAGGTATTGTAAGTTGTATTTACACATTCCTTGTTGAAGTCGCCAAGGATGGTGTCACCATGTTTGGTTTGGTTAATTTGTAATCTGATGTTTTATATAAAAGACAGAGCGAAACAGGAAACTGTTTCGCTCTGTCTTTTTTGTATTTCAGCTTGCTCATTTCTATTGAAAACCATAGCTTTGATTAAATGGGAAAAGAGAAATTGGAAAATTATTTGTAATTTTGCTCATTACTAACGAAAATGTGTTAATGGCAGAAGGAACGACAGGACAGGAATTAGTGGGCAACAACCTGCTTGACGGAGGAGTGGGAGAGTATAATGAACTTGTAACACTTGAATCGCTCGAACACGTTAGGTTGCGACCGGGTATGTACATTGGAAGACTTGGTGATGGATCCCAGTCGGATGATGGTATATACGTATTGTTCAAGGAAGTGATGGACAATGCTGTCGATGAACATCTTGCAGGATTTGGCAATGTGATAGATGTGACTCTTGTTGACAACACGGTTTCTATTCGTGATCATGGTCGTGGCATACCGCTTGCCGATGTCGTTAATGCCGCCTCGAAGATGAACACAAGCGGAAAGTTCGACAATTCTAATTATAAAGGCTCAGTGGGGCTGAATGGGGTGGGGTTGAAGGCTGCCAATGCTTTGTCGGAAACGCTTACCGTGCAATCGTTTCGTGACGGCAAGACAGCTTTTGCCCGTTTTGAACGTGGGCGGCTAATAGAAGATAGTGGAATCATCGATGCTCCCGAATGGGCAGAGAACGGTACACTTGTCAGCTTCAAGCCCGATGCTATGTTGTTTAGAAACTTCAGCTATCGCGAAGATTTTATCGAGCCGATGGTCAAGAACTATTCTTACCTGAATACGGGATTGGTCATTATGTATAATGGAAAGAAGTATCGTTCTACGAGAGGACTTGCCGACCTTGTAAACGATTACATGACCAATGAGCCGCTTTATCCGCTTATACATTTTAAGGATCGCGATATAGAGGTGGTATTGACGCATACTTCGCAATATGGCGAAGAATTCTATTCGTTTGTCAACGGGCAACATACAACGCAGGGCGGAACACACCAGTCGGCATTCAGGGAAGCCTTGTCGCGAACTATAAAGGAATTTTACAATAAAAATTTCGAGTATAGCGACATTCGCAACGGCATGGTGGCAGCCATAAGCATTAAGGTAATAGAGCCTATTTTTGAATCGCAGACAAAAATCAAACTTGGCAGCACGGTAATGTATGAGGGAGGTCCCACGGTATATAAGTTCATAAACGATTATATAAAGAAAGTACTTGATAACTATTTGCACAAGAGCCCTGAAGTTGCCGATGCGATGCTCAAGAAAATAGTTGCATCGGAAAAGGAGCGTAAAGCCATGGCTGGTGTTGCGAAGCAGGCTCGAGAAAATGCAAAAAAGGTAGCTTTACATAATCGTAAGTTACGGGATTGCAGGGTACACTTCAATGATCCAAAAGGTAACCGTCGCGACGAAACGATGATTTTTGTTACCGAGGGTGACTCAGCGAGCGGTTCCATCACCAAGATTCGCGATGTAGAAACACAGGCCGTGTTTTCACTTAGGGGGAAACCTCTTAACTCATACGGAATGCAGCAACAGATAGTTTATAAAAACGAAGAATTCAATTTGTTGCAGGCGGCACTTAACATCGAGGGTGGTATTGAGGGGTTGCGATACAACAAGGTGATTATTGCCACTGATGCTGATGTCGATGGAATGCACATAAGGTTGTTGATGATTACGTTTTTGTTGCAGTTTTTTCCGGAGTTGATAAAGACGGGTCATGTGTATATATTGCAGACACCACTATTCCGTGTGCGCAATAAAAAAGAGGCCAAGCGTAAACGCCGTACAGGCAGGAAAGAGGCCGTACAAAACAAGGTTGAAACATATTATTGCTATAACGACGAGGAACGTATAGCTGCAATAAACAAGTTGGGTGACAATGCTGAGATTACCCGTTTTAAAGGACTTGGTGAAATTTCGGATGACGAATTTCGTGACTTCATAGGCCCGGACATGCGTCTTGACAGAGTGACGCTGCGCAAGGAAGATGCTGTCAAAGAGATGCTCGCTTTTTATATGGGAAAGAACACTATGGAACGGCAAAATTTTATAATCGACAACCTTGTACTTGAAGATGAAGAAGACATTACCAAATAATACTGTGGTTGGCAAGCGCATAGCTCTGTTCCCGGGATCGTTTGACCCGTTTACCATCGGACATGAGTCGATAGTAGAAAGGGCTTTGCCGTTGTTTGATGAAATAGTGGTTGCTATTGGCATAAATTATAATAAGTTGACACTTACGACCCTTGAGGAGCGCACGGCATGGATAAAAGGAATATTTCGTGATGAGCCGCGTGTGAAAGTTATGTCATACAGTGGGCTTACGGTGGATGCTGCCAAGGAGTGTGGGGCTACATTCATGTTGAGGGGTGTGCGCATGATACAGGACTTTGAGTATGAAAAGAATCTTGCCGAGGTTAATCGAGCTTTGTCGGGGATTGAAACAGTGTTGCTTTACACTCTGCCTGAGTATGGCCATATCAGTTCGAGTATAGTGCGAGAACTTGTGAAATACGGGCAAGACGTTTCGGCTTATTTGCCACACAATTGTGATCCTAATCTGATACCGCAGACATGGAAAGTGAAATGAATCATTGAGAATAAGATATGAAAAAAATACTTTTTATAATGGCTGTAGGGATGATGGTACCCTTCTTGGCTGTAAACGTTAACGGGCAAAAGCATCTGAAAAAATTGATGAATGCGGAGTTTGCCATTTCACAATTCTATGTCGATACGGTGAATGAGGAAGATTTGGTGGAGTATGCCATCAAAGGGATGCTCGAACAGCTCGATCCGCATTCGTCGTACAGTACGCCGGAAGAAACCCGTGAACTTGAAGAGCCGCTTGAGGGTGAGTTCAGCGGAGTTGGCATACAATTCAATATGCAGCAGGATACGCTTTATGTGATACAGACCATTGTTGGAGGACCTTCCGAGAAAGTGGGTATTGTTGCCGGTGACCGCATTGTGCAAGTAGAAGATACTGTGATTGCGGGAGTGAAAATGACCAGCACCAAAATACAAAAAATGCTGCGAGGCAAGAAAGGCACGAAGGTCAATGTACTTGTAAAGCGGCATGGCGAGGTCGAATTGATACCGTTCCGCATCACACGCGATGATATTCCGCTTTACAGCATCGATGCTTCATATATGGCCGATGACCACACAGGTTATGTCAAAGTGAGTCGTTTCGGTAAAAAAACCAATGAGGAATTTGCCGAGGCTCTTTCCGAACTCGGGAAAAAAGGCATGAAACAATTGATAATTGACCTTACGAACAATGGTGGCGGATATTTGCAAACGGCTGTGGAGCTTGCCAATAATTTTCTTGGACAGGGGAATGAAATTGTTTATACTCAAGGGATTAATTCTCCACGTAATGATGCTAAGGCTAATGGTCGAGGCAAGTTGGCCGATGGCAATTTCAAGGTAGTTGTAATGGTTGACCAATATTCGGCTTCAGCAAGCGAGATTCTTGCCGGTGCATTACAGGATTGGGACCGTGCCGTTATAGTTGGTCGCCGCACATTCGGCAAGGGACTTGTACAACGTCCGTTCCGATTTGAAGACGGCTCTATGATACGTCTTACGGTGGCTCGTTACTATACTCCATCGGGAAGGTGCATCCAGAAACCATATACAGCAGGCGACAGAGAAGGATACAACAAGGATATATATAATCGTTTCCTCGATGGAGAACTTGCCAATGCCGATAGCATACATCTACCGGATTCTCTAAAATATTGCACTTTGCAGGCCAAGCGTGTGATATATGGCGGTGGCGGAATCATGCCGGATGTGTTTGTCCCGCTTGACACGACCGGATTTAGCGACTATTATCGTAATCTTGTGGCTCGTGGTATTATCAACCAATATGTAGTAGGGTATGTCGATAAGCACAGGAACGACATTGCTTCGCAGTATAAGACCGTTATTGATTTTGACAACTCTTTTTCTGTGGACAGTCTTATGCTTGCCGACATTCAAACAGCGGGGGCGCGTGACAGTATAAAATTCGACACGGTGCAATATGAGCGTAGCCGTTTATTGATTTGTGACGTGGTAAAGGCACTTATTGCGCGTGATGTTTATGCCGATACAGGGGCTTACAATATGGTCATAAATCATCGCGACCCGATATATAAAGTGGCATTGGATGTCATTAACGATGATGAACGTTACAATAGCTTACTTGCGCCACCTGTTAAGGAAGAAGAGGATTGATTAAAGTCCTAAATGACGCATATCTGCAAAGTGTTAACATATATATGTAAACTTTAGATTGTGTCAACGATGTGTAAATGTAACAACTTCAATATCGCAGATTTTTGCACGCCTGTGCAGAAGTCTGCGATTCTTTGATTAACTTTGTTATCAAAGCGTGACAATCACACACCTGAGAAGATATGATTGGCAGCGAAGCGTTTAGTTGGTGCAGATCATTGCGGGAAATAAAAATACCCAAAGGCAGCCGGAAACATTTTGAGCAACTACTACCATGGAATAAAGACAAATTAGTTGAAGTATAAATAGCCTAAGATAATAGCGACATCCAAACCCTAATGAAGTCAACTTAACTGCTTCTCTCCAACAGAACCCAAGACGATATTGATATAAGCATTTGTTGTTGGGCTCTATCGGCTATACAGGTGTTTTTTCGCTACAAAAAATTTTCTTTTAATAGAAAAAATATTAAATTTGTAAACACATATTGCCGGAATGATGAAAAGAGCTCATTTATTGGCATTTAATCCATATAAATCGCTATGTTATGGCAAACGACCAAGAAGGTAAAAAGGCTCTGCGGAAAAAGAAAGAGATGGAAAGCCGGGTGATCGACTTTTTTAACCGCGAAGAAGACATACCATACAATTATAAACAGATTTCGGCTGCAATAGGGGCGGAAACTCCAAAGCAAAGAGCCTTGGTGGTTGAGGTACTTGAGGAACTCGCCATAGAGGGATTGCTTGTAGAGGTAAATCCGGGACGTTTCAAGGTGAAATCGAGAGGCAATGTGGCGACAGGTACATTCGTGCGCCGCAGCAATGGCAAGAATAGTGTTATCCTTGATCAAGAGGGAGAGTCCATATTTGTGGCAGAACGCAATTCGATGCACGCCCTTAACGGTGACCGCGTGAATGTGCATATTTCGGCACAACGAAAAGGATTTGAGCCCGAAGCCGAGGTAATAGAAATCATCGAAAAAAAAGAGCAGGTATTCATTGGTACGCTGCAAGTGGAAAAATATTTTGCGCATCTCATTACCGACAGCAAGTTCCTTGCCACTGACATACTTATTCCGCTCGACAAACTGAAAGGCGGCAAACAGGGAGACAAGGCTGTTGCCAAGATTATAGATTGGCCGGTTGATGCCAATAGTCCGGTGGGCGAAATAGTCGATATACTTGGCATGGCAGGCGAAAATAATGCTGAAATACATGCAATACTTGCCGAGTATGGTCTTCCGTATCGTTATCCTGAGGAGGTGGAGATTGCCGCTGACGAAATCGATGCCACGATAACGCCCGAAATAATTGCAGCTCGCAAGGATATGCGTTCGGTTGTGACTTTTACCATCGACCCCAAGGATGCCAAAGACTTTGATGATGCCCTGTCGTTGCAGAAATTGCCGAATGGGAACTGGCAAGTCGGCGTGCATATAGCCGATGTGACGCATTATGTAAAGCCGGGGTCTGTTATAGACCGTGAGGCATACAATCGAGCCACGTCGGTATATCTTGTTGACCGCACTGTACCCATGTTGCCCGAGCGGCTTTGCAACGAAATATGCTCGTTGCGTCCCAATGAGGAGAAGCTCACCTATTCCTGCATTCTCGAACTCGATGATGATGCAAATATCATAGATACAGAAATTTGCCACACGGTGATATTCAGTAACCGCCGTTTTACATACGAAGAAGCGCAAGAGGTGATAGAAACAGGCAAGGGCGACTATGCTGACGAGATACTTACACTCGACCGCCTTGCCAAGATTCTGCGCCGTCGCCGCTATGAAGATGGTGCAGTTGATTTCGACCGCTTTGAAGTACGTTTCGATATTGATGAACAAGGCAAGCCCGTAGATGTGTATTTCAAAGTATCGAAGGATGCCAATAAACTTATTGAGGAGTTTATGCTGCTCGCGAATAAGAAGGTTGCCGAGAGCATAGGTAAAGTTCCTCGAGGGAAAAAGGCAAAAACGTTTGTATATCGTGTGCATGACAAGCCTATGGATGACAAATTTGACAATTTTGCTGAAATAGTACGTTCGTTCGGTCGTAAGATAAAAACGACTGGAACGGCATCTGATGTCAACAAGTCGCTTAACAGGCTGTTGCATGACATAAAGGGTGCGCCCGAGGAAAACATGCTTTCAACGCTTGCCATACGTTCGATGGCTAAGGCCGTATATTCGACGGTCAATATTGGCCATTATGGATTGGCATTTGATTATTACACTCATTTTACTTCACCGATACGCCGTTATCCCGATGTGATGGTGCATCGTTTGCTCGACCGTTACAAGGCGGGAGGTCGCAGCGCAGGTCAAGACAAGACCGAGGAATATTGCAAGCACTGTAGCGATATGGAGCAATTGGCTGCCCAGGCCGAACGGGCATCGATTAAATATAAACAGGTGGAATTTATGGGTGAACGCCTTGGCAGGGTTTACGAAGGTACCATATCTGGCGTGACCGAATGGGGATTGTATGTCGAAATCAACGAGAACAAGTGTGAAGGACTTGTGCCGATTCGCGATCTCGAGGGCGACTATTATGAATTTGACGAAAAAAATTATTGCTTGATAGGACGTCGGCAGAAGAAACGTTATCGCCTTGGCGATCAGGTGACTGTACAAATAGCTCGTGCCGACCTCGTGAAGAAACAACTTGACATGGCTCTTATAGATGAGAAGCATCCTGTTGGTACGCATCGCATCGACAGTGCCCCGATTACGGTTTCCTCGTCGGTTTCGAATCGCAAGCAATCGCGCCGCGATAAGTTGCGCGACAATTTCGAGAATGCCGGCAACAGACCTTCGAAACGCGGCAGTAAAAAGAAAGATGCGAAAAAACGGTCGAAACGCCGATAAAAGAATAAAGATTTTTTTCTTTAATCTTTGTGGTGACGGCAAAATGCGATATTTTTGCAGTGAAATTTCCATAAAGAGCAATATCATTGAAAATCAAATATCTTCAATAAATATAAATAAAACTATTAACTTAATTCAGAACTACTATGTGGTTAACAAATTCGTCCGTAGGTCGGAAAATGGTGATGGGTATCACCGGGCTTTTCCTCGTCCTATTTGTAACCTTTCACGTACTGATGAATGCAGTGGCATTATTTAGCCCCGAAGGGTATAATGCCGTGTGCGAATTCCTTGGTGCTAACTGGTATGCGATTATCGGCACGCTGATACTTGCAGCCGGTTTTGTCATTCACATCATTTATTCATTTTGTCTTACGTTGCAAAATCGTCGCGCACGAGGCAACAACCCATACGAAGTGAGCAACCGTCCTGCTACTGTCGAATGGGCCTCGCAAAATATGCTCGTGTTGGGTATTATCGTGGTGTGCTTCTTGATTGTGCATCTTGTGCAATTCTGGGCCAAGATGCAATTGCCCGAATTGCTTGGTGAGCATCTTGAATTTACCGGCATGGGATATGTTTACAACGCTTTTGGTTCGGTGTGGACATTGCCTGTTTATCTGATTGGATTCATTGCGTTGTGGTTTCACATGACTCATGGCTTTTGGAGTGCTTTCCAGTCGATAGGTGCCAATAACAGCATTTGGCTCTGTCGCCTTAAGGCTACGGCCAAAGTATGGGCTACTGTGGTATGTCTGATTTTTGCCATCGAGGCCATTTGGTTTACTTGTCAAGCCCAAGATAAGGAAAATATGGATAAGTATGGTAAGAATGTTCCGACAGAGAATGTTATCGAGAGTGCCAACGAGTCTCTGGCATTACAATTTCCGATGCAGAGTAATAAACCTCTTTAAACTTCAATACTGAAATGGAAGATACTAAGAAAGATAAAAATATCACCGCTCAGCCGGTTATCGATTCTAAGATTCCCGAAGGCCCAATAGCGGAAAAATGGACTAATTATAAGGCTCATCAAAAGCTCGTAAACCCTGCCAATAAGCGTCGCCTTGATATTATCGTTGTAGGTACGGGTCTTGCCGGTGCTTCGGCTGCCTCAACGCTTGCCGAAATGGGCTTTAATGTGCTAAACTTCTGCATTCAAGATTCTCCGCGTCGTGCGCACTCCATTGCTGCACAAGGTGGTATAAATGCAGCCAAGAATTATCAAAACGACGGTGACTCTGTTTACCGGTTGTTTTACGATACTGTAAAAGGTGGCGACTATCGCGCCCGCGAGGCCAATGTTTACCGCCTTGCCGAAGTTTCTAACAATATTATCGACCAATGTGTCGCACAGGGTGTTCCTTTCGCTCGCGAGTATGGTGGTTTGCTTGCCAACCGTTCGTTTGGGGGTGCTCAAGTGTCGCGTACATTCTATGCCAAGGGGCAGACGGGGCAACAGTTGCTGCTCGGTGCATATGCTTCATTAAACCGCCAGATCCAGATGGGCAAAGTTAAGAGTTACACTCGTTATGAGATGCACGATGTGGTAATCATCGATGGCCGCGCTCGTGGTATCATAGCTCGTAATCTCGTGACCGGTAAACTTGAACGGTTTGCTGCCCATGCAGTGGTTATTGCAACCGGCGGTTATGGCAATACATATTTCCTTTCAACCAATGCAATGGGGTGCAACTGTAGCGCGGCTATGGCATGTTACCGCAAGGGAGCATATTTTGCAAACCCTGCCTATGTGCAAATACACCCGACTTGCATTCCGGTGCATGGCGACAAGCAATCGAAGTTGACGCTTATGTCTGAATCGTTGCGTAACGACGGTCGTATTTGGGTGCCAAAGAAACTCGAAGATGCCAAGGCTTTACAGGCAGGGAAGAAGAAAGGCAGTGATATTCCTGAAGAAGATCGCGATTACTATTTGGAGCGTCGTTATCCGGCATTCGGCAACCTTGTGCCTCGTGACGTGGCTTCGCGTGCTGCCAAGGAACGTTGCGACAAGGGATACGGCGTTAACAATACGGGACTTGCCGTGTTCCTCGATTTCTCTGAAAGTATCGAACGCCTTGGTATTGATGTCGTACGTCAACGCTACGGAAACTTGTTCGACATGTATGAAGAAATCACCGATGTCAATCCGGGTGAACTTGCACGTGAAATCAACGGTGTAAAATATTATAATCCGATGATGATATATCCTGCCATTCACTATACAATGGGTGGTATCTGGGTTGATTATGAACTGCAAACTTCGGTTAAGGGCTTGTTTGCAATAGGTGAATGTAACTTCTCCGACCATGGTGCCAACCGCCTTGGAGCATCGGCTCTGATGCAAGGGCTTGCAGATGGTTATTTCGTATTGCCTTACACCATTCAGAACTATCTTGCCGACCAGATTACTGTGCCGCACTTCAAAACCGACACTCCCGAATTTGACAAGGCCGAGAAAGAGGTTCAGGCTCATATAGATCATTTGATGAACATCAAGGGCAAGCGTTCTGTAGATTCAATCCACAAGGAACTTGGCCACATTATGTGGGAATATGTCGGAATGGGTCGTACAAAGGAAGGACTTGAAACCGCTTTGAAGAAACTCAAAGAGATTCGCAAGGAATTTGAAACCAATTTATTTATTCCCGGCTCGAAAGATGGTATGAATACGGAACTCGACAAGGCTTTCCGCCTTAATGACTTTATCACGATGGGCGAACTCATTGCTTACGATGCACTCAATCGCAACGAGAGCTGTGGTGGTCATTTCCGTGAAGAATATCAGACACCTGAAGGCGAAGCCAAGCGCGACGATGAAAACTACTTCTACGTTTCATGTTGGAAATATAACGGCTCGGACGAAGTGGCACCTTCTCTCATCAAAGAACCGTTGCACTATGAAGCCATCAAGGTTCAAACTCGTAACTACAAGTCTTAAACTTTTTAACACAGTATCTTAACAATGGAATCAAATATAAGTTTCACTCTCAAAGTTTGGCGTCAAGCCGGTCCGAAAGAGAAAGGTGGGTTTAAAACTTATGAAATGAAAGAAATACCTACCGATACTTCTTTCCTCGAAATGCTTGATATCCTTAATGAGCAGTTGATTGAGAAAGGTGAAGAGCCTATTGTGTTCGACCATGACTGCCGTGAAGGTATTTGCGGTATGTGTTCGTTGTACATAAACGGGCATCCGCATGGACCTGCAACAGGTGCTACCACTTGTCAACTTTATATGCGTCGTTTTCATGATGGCGAGACCATCACTGTAGAGCCGTGGCGTTCTGCTGCTTTCCCTGTAATCAAGGATCTTATGGTAGATCGCAATGCTTTCGATAAGATACAGCAGGCTGGTGGTTATGTATCGTTTAACTGTGGTAGCGCACAGGATGCCAATGCAATACCTATTCCCAAGGTTGCTGCTGATGAGGCTATGGACTCGGCATCGTGTATCGGATGTGGTGCTTGTGTGGCCGCTTGTAAGAATGGCTCGGCAATGTTGTTTGTTTCGGCCAAGGTAAGTCAGTTTGCATTGCTTCCACAGGGTCGTGCCGAGGCTGCACGCCGTGTAAAGGCAATGGTAAGCAAAATGGATGAATTGGGATTTGGAAACTGCACAAACACGGGTGCTTGTGCTGCCGAATGTCCTAAGAACATCAATCTAAGCAACATTGCTCGCATGAATCGTGAGTTCTTGTGTGCAAAGATTAAAGATTAATATATTCTGTATTTTAAGCCGGAGCCTGCATGACATGTGTGTCTTGCAGGCTTTTTATTTACTGCAACCAGTCAAACGAGGATATTCTGCCATGCGCATGCCAGAAGTATGTAAATGAGTTCTGCATAATAACAAGGTGTTTGCTTCACTTTTTAGATACCACATAAAACTACCACTACACGGGTGTGTATTTTAATACGGAAGTATCCTATTTTGGTCTTGCTTTTTTCAGATTTAATTACACTTCGTTGCCCATAAAGGACTTTCAAGGCTAATATACTACTACATACTTCTGTTGGTGTTTTCTTAACTTTCTAAAAGGTATTTTAGCACTTATATTATATTATATTATATTATATTATATTTGCGGCGTTCAAGCACAAGGCCTGAAGGGCATG
>CAYNBZ010000007.1:0-60385 GCA_964395975.1 uncultured Muribaculaceae bacterium
GATTATATTTGCAGATGTTTAGCTCTTTTTTTCATTTAAGACTTTATTCGACTTCTCGAATATTATATATTGCAGTTCCACGCTTTTTTGTTCTGTTTTTTTGTTATTTCATATTATTGACTTAATTTTGCACCATCAAAAAAACAGACAATGCAATACAATTACAGCATACTAAGTATTAACCTATCTGCCCTACTACTCGGTATTATTACCAATAGAGGTTGAAAGGTCGTATGCTAACTATGCCGATAAATGATAATTCAAGCATTTGTAATCACCGCCTTTCTTCAACCAAGAAAGGCGTTTTCATTTATAAAAAAAATTATGGAAAATAAAAGACTTTTCATTTTTGACACCACATTGCGTGACGGCGAACAAGTACCCGGATGCCAACTTAATACAGTTGAAAAAGTTGAAGTGGCAAAAGCTCTTGAAGAACTTGGCGTTGATGTTATCGAAGCCGGATTCCCGGTATCCAGTCCCGGTGATTTTCACTCGGTGGTGGAAATTTCAAAAGCAGTGACGTGGCCCACAATATGCGCATTGACCCGTGCAGTAGAGAATGACATAAAAGTTGCAGCCGAAGCTCTAAAATATGCCAAACGAGGCCGCATCCATACGGGCATAGGCACATCGGACTACCACATCAAATACAAATTCAATTCAACTCGCGATGAAATTATCGAACGAGCCGTAGCCGCCGTGAAGTATGCAAAATCATTCGTAGAAGATGTCCAATTTTATGCCGAAGATGCCGGCCGTACCGACAACGAATATCTTGCTCGCGTGGTAGAAGCCGTAGTTAAGGCCGGTGCAACAGTTGTAAACATACCCGACACTACAGGTTATTGTTTACCCGAAGAATTTGGTGCTAAAATTAAATATCTCATGGAACACGTTGATAATATCGACAAGGTTATAATAGCAACCCATTGCCACAACGACCTTGGCATGGCTACAGCCAATACGATTTGCGGCATACTCAACGGTGCACGACAAGCCGAAGTGACAATCAACGGCATTGGTGAGCGTGCAGGGAACACCTCGCTTGAGGAGGTAGCAATGATCTTCAAAAGTCACAAAGATTTGGACATAGAAACTAATATCAACACCACACGTATATACAAGACAAGCCGCATGGTGTCAAGCCTGATGAACATGCCTGTGCAGCCCAACAAGGCAATTGTTGGCCGTAATGCGTTTGCTCACTCTTCAGGAATCCACCAAGACGGTGTATTGAAAAATCGAGAAAGCTATGAAATAATCGACCCCAAAGATGTTGGAATAGATGAAAATTCAATCGTACTCACCGCCCGTAGCGGACGTGCTGCACTCAAACATCGTTTGCACCTGCTCGGTGTGGAGCTTTCAAAGGAAGATCTTGACAAGGCCTATGAATCGTTCTTAAAACTGGCCGACCGCAAAAAAGATATCAACGATGACGACATAATGATGCTTGTCGGCAAACATCGTAACAAAGATGCCCGCATCAAGCTAAACTACCTGCAAGTGACTTCAGGTATCGGACTACAATCCGTTGCAAGCGTATGCTTAGACATAGCTTCAGAGAAATTTGAAGCGTGTTCATCAGGTAATGGGCCTGTCGATGCAGCAATTAACGCAATCAAACAAATAATCCACCGACGGATGGTAGTGGAAGAATTCCTGATACAAGCCATTACCCGAGGCAGCAACGATGTGGGCAAAGTTCATATCACGGTCGAATATGAAGGAAACCACTATTACGGCTTCTCTGCAAACACCGATATTGTTGCGGCATCGGCCGAGGCATTCATAGATGCCATCAATAAATTTGTACATTAATCAAAAACACAATAAACAATGAATACCTTATTCGATAAAATATGGGATGCACATGTGGTAAAAACCGTTCCCGGCGGAACTTCCATGTTATACATAGACAGACATTATTGCCACGAGGTCACAAGCCCACAAGCATTTAACGATATGCGAGAACGTGGCATAAAAGTTTTTCGTCCCGAAAAAACCATATGTTCTCCCGACCATAATATCCCGACATTACATCAGGAATTGCCTATATCTGACCCTGTTTCAAGAAACCAAGTCGAAGCCTTAAGCAAAAATGCCACCGACTTTGGTATCACATTGTTTGGACTTGGCAATCCTAAGAATGGAATCATTCATGTCATTGGACCGGAAAATGGATTGACGCTCCCCGGATATACAATTGTATGCGGTGACAGCCACACTTCCACTCATGGGGCTTTCGGCGCAGTAGCATTTGGTATTGGTACAAGCGAAGTAGAAATGGTACTCACATCGCAATGCATACTCCAACCCAAACCTAAATCAATGCGGATCACCATAAACGGGAAACTCAAGCCTTATGTAACGGCAAAAGATGTAGCCCTATACATTATCAGCAAAATGACAACAGGAGGTGCAACAGGGTATTTTGTGGAATATGCCGGTGATGTCATTCGCAATATGTCAATGGAAGGACGCATGACTGTGTGCAATCTTAGCATTGAAATGGGTGCACGCGGCGGAATGATTGCACCCGATGAAGTTACATTTGAATATCTAAACGGAAAAGAATACGCACCCAAAGGCAAAGATTGGGAGAAGGCCGTTAATTACTGGAAATCACTGAAAAGTGGAGATGATGCGGTTTTTGACAAGGAAATAATATTTGATGCTGCCGATATAAATCCACGTATAACATATGGAACCAACCCCGGAATGGGCATGGAAATCGGTGAATCGATCCCGACTATTGACCAAATAGAAGACACAAGCCGTACATCGTTCTCAAAATCGCTTGAATACATGGGATTTAATCCGGGGCAGTCACTCGATGGTTTCCCTATAGATTATGTCTTCCTTGGAAGTTGTACCAATGGCCGCATCGAAGATTTCAGAGCATTTGCTTCGATAGTACAGGGCAAACAAAAATCTCCCAATGTCACGGCATGGCTTGTACCTGGTTCTTGGAAAGTTGTAAAACAAATAAAAGATGAAGGCATAGACGAAATACTCAAAGACGCAGGTTTTGAAATACGCCAACCAGGGTGCTCGGCGTGTCTTGCAATGAATGATGACAAGATTCCAGCAGGAAAATACGCCGTATCCACTTCCAACCGAAATTTTGAAGGTCGGCAAGGCCCGGGGGCAAGGACGATTCTTGCAGGTCCCATTGTTGCTGCTGCTGCCGCAATAACAGGGAAAATAACAAACCCGCTCGCAATATTATGATATTAACAATGCAACTATCACCATTATGAAAGATAAATTTCAAACACTTACATCTACTTGTGTACCTATTCCACGTGAAAATATCGACACCGACCAAATAATCCCTGCCCGTTTCCTTAAAGCCACATCACGCAATGGATTTGGAGCCAATCTGTTTCATGATTGGCGATATGACAAAAACGGCAACCCGATATCCTCATTTGTCCTAAACAATCCCACATATAACGGAACAATACTCGTTGCAGGAAAAAATTTCGGTTCAGGCTCAAGTCGCGAACACGCTGCATGGGCTGTAGCCGGATATGGATTTAAAGTTGTCATTTCCAGTTTTTTTGCTGATATTTTCAAGAACAACGCGCTTAACAACTGCTTATTGCCGGTTGTCGTATCGGAACAATTTCTATCTAATCTCTTCACTTCAATCGACAACGACCGTAATACTACAGTTACTGTCGACCTTGTTGAACAAACCGTATGCAACAACACGACATCCGAAACAGAACATTTCGACATAAGCCCATATAAAAAAGACTGCTTGCTGAATGGTTTCGATGATATAGACTTTTTGCTCAACAGTCTTGACGATATTGAAACATGGGAAAGAAATCGAAACATCGTTTATTGACCGCCAACCATGCAAATAGAATTATTGGATACCACCCTGCGTGAGGGAGAACAAACCTCGGGTGTGTCATTTTCAACCTCCGAAAAGTTGAATATTACACGCCTTGTACTGTGTGAACTGAATGTCCCTCGCATTGAAATTGCATCAGCGCGTGTATCTTCGGGTGAATTTGAATCAGTAAAGGCAGTTTGCGATTGGGCTCGTACTACAAATAACATTGACAAAATAGAAATACTTGGATTCATCGACAATGGCCTTTCAATAAAGTGGATACAAGAAGTCGGAGGCCATGTGGTTAATTTTTTGGCAAAAGGGTCGAAAAAACATTGTGAACTCCAACTCGGTAAAACTCTTGAGGAACATTGCGCCGACATAAGGAATTGCGTGATGCAGGCTGTTGACACGGGACTCAATGTAAATCTGTATCTCGAAGATTGGTCTAACGGCATCACCAAGTCGCCACAATATGTATATGAAATGATGGACAGACTTGCCGATTTACCGGTAAAACGCTTCATGTTACCCGATACCCTTGGCATAATGAATCCTAATGAAGTGTATGAATATTGCAAAAGAATGGTTACACGCTACCCTAATATACACTTTGATTTCCATGCACACAATGATTATGACCTTGCCACTGCCAATTCATTTGCCGCAGGACTTGTTGGTGTCAAGGGACTACATTGCACTATCAATGGTTTGGGCGAACGTGCCGGTAATGCTCCACTTGCAAGTTTGGTGGCCGTCATACACGATATGCTACACAAAACCACTGATGTCGATGAATCAAAAATCAACAAAGTCAGCCACATAGTGGAATCTTTCTCTGGAATTGTGGTTCCCCCCAACCAACCTATCGTCGGAGAGTTCGTATTTACCCAATGTGCAGGAGTGCATGCCGATGGTGACAATAAAAACAATCTGTATTACAACGATTTGCTTCCTGAACGTTTTGGCCGTAAACGACAATATGCTCTTGGGAAGATGTCGGGGAAAGCTAATATTCGCAAAAATCTTGAGACGCTCGGAATAGAACTGCAAGAGAGCGACATCAAAAAAGTCACACAGCGAGTTATCGAACTCGGCGATAAAAAGGAAATTGTCACACCGGATGATTTGCCATACATAGTTTCGGACGTATTAAAGCATAATATACCTGCCAACAAAGTTAGAATTATAAATTATGCCCTAAACCTTTCACAAGGCTTACACCCTACGGCAACAATAAAACTCGAGGTCAATGGTACGGAGTACCAGCAAAGTGCAGTTGGCGACGGACAGTATGATGCATTTGTCAAGGCTGTACGGAAAATATATAAGGAAAACCTGAATCGTAACTTCCCCATGCTGCAAAACTACACGGTAAGCATCCCTCCCGGCGGCCGCACAGATGCTCTCGTCCAAACCGAGATTACGTGGGAATACAATGGCCACATCATAAAAACCCGTGGGCTCGATGCCGACCAAATTGAGGCAGCAATTCAAGCTACCCTGAAGATGCTCAATATTGTAGAAAACATATAATATTCAAATAAAAACATTGATATGAATTTAAAAATTGCCGTTCTTGCCGGAGATGGAATAGGTCCGGAAATCTCCAAACAAGGTGTCGATGTAATGACCGCCATATGTGACAAATTCAATCACACTGTAGAATTTCATGATGCTCTGTGCGGTGCCGATGCCATCGACAAAGTAGGAAACCCATTCCCCGAAGAAACCTACCAAATATGTTGCGATGCCGATGCTGTACTATTTTCAGCTGTCGGTGACCCCAAATACGACAACGACCCTACAGCCAAGATCCGACCCGAACAGGGTCTGCTCGCAATGCGCAAGAAACTTGGACTTTTTGCCAATATACGCCCCGTGCAGACTTTCAAATGTTTGCTGCATAAATCTCCCCTTAAAGCAGAACTCGTTGACGGAGCCGATTTTATTTGCATCCGCGAACTCACCGGTGGGATGTATTTTGGCGAGAAATACCAAGATGATGACAAAGCTTTCGATACCAATATGTACACTCGTCCGGAAATCGAAAGAATATTGAAAGTCGCTTTTGAATATGCCATGAAACGTCGTAGGCACCTCACCGTTGTTGACAAAGCGAATGTACTTGCATCAAGCCGTCTGTGGCGTCAAATTTCTCAAGAAATGGCACCCTCCTATCCAGATGTCACTACCGACTACATGTATGTAGATAATGCAGCCATGAAGATGATTCAAGAGCCGCGATTCTTCGATGTTTTGGTCACAGAAAACACATTCGGCGATATACTCACGGATGAAGGCTCTTGCATATCCGGCTCAATGGGACTTCTTCCATCAGCATCCATAGGAGACGGTACCCCTGTATTTGAGCCCATTCATGGATCTTGGCCTCAAGCCAAGGGGTTGAATATCGCCAATCCCATTGCACAGATTCTATCGGTAGCAATGTTGTTTGAGTATTTCAATCTTAAGGAAGAGGGCAATCTTATACGTCAAGCGGTCGAATCTTCTCTTGATTCAAATGTTAGAACTCCTGAAATACAAATCGAAAACGGAGCAAAATACGGTACTTGCGAAGTAGGCCGGTGGATAGTGAATTATATCCAAACTCATTAATGATAAAGAACAAATGTGTGGGATAATAGCATAACCTCTCACACATTTGTTCTCCTTGATTTTACACTTTTGTTATTATATTTCTTCTGAAATTTCGTAATGGTTACGGTCGGGGGCATGACGACATATCAATTCACCGACAAATCCTGCAAGAAACAGTTGGGTTCCCAAAATCATTGCAGTTAGCGATAAATAAAAATAGGGAGAATCCGTTATAAGTATATAATTATGTCCTGTATACATATTGTATAGCTTTATAACACCGACTGCAATTACAGAAATCAAGCCCAAAACAAACATTATGCTACCGAGGAATCCGAAGAAATGCATCGGTTTAACGCCAAATTTCGACAGAAACCACAATGTTCCAAGGTCAAGATATCCATTAACAAATCTGTTTAGCCCAAATTTCGACTTCCCGTATTTACGAGCCTGATGGTGTACTTCTTTCTCCCCTATCTTGATAAAACCGGCATTTTTGGCAAGATAAGGTATATACCGGTGCATGTCGCCATACACTTCTATATGTTTTATCACTTCGTTGCGATACGCCTTTAGACCACAATTAAAGTCGTGTAAATTTTTAATGCCGCTTACCCAACGAGTCGAAGCATTAAACAATTTGGTGGGAATGGTTTTACTCAAAGGATCATAACGCTTTTTCTTCCATCCCGAAACAAGATCATACCCGTCCTTTTTAATCATGTTGTAAAGAGCCGGAATCTCATCAGGGCTATCCTGTAAGTCGGCATCCATAGTAATTACGACATCGCCAACAGCATGGGCAAACCCTGTATTTAAGGCCGGTGATTTTCCATAGTTGCGGCGAAAGCACACCCCCCTGACATTTGGATTGTGCAATTTCAGCCGTTTGATTACATTCCATGAATCATCATTACTGCCATCATTAATAAACAATATTTCATAACTATACCCATTATCCTGCATGACACGTGCAATCCACGTTTCAAGTTCAGGAAGCGATTCTGCCTCATTATATAATGGCACAACAATCGATATATCCATATCTATATCAATTCTTTTATCAGTAAACTAATTTTCTGTTGTATGCTTTGGCGGAATGCGTCGCACACCAAGCAGTCCCGCCAATAGCATTGATACCATCGATCCGAGAAAAGTGACAAACATTATCATCTGTATCGACACATCGATAGCTGAAGGCAGTGCATGATGTTCTATGACAGCCTGCATGATTTCAACCACTTGTGCCGCTTCATCACCCGGCATTGTCTTATACAATTCTATTGCTGCAGTCACTTGATCGTATATAAACGTCGGCATCACATATTGCATCCACACATAAGTCACAATACCACAAATGAGCGATCCAAACAGGAAAATTGCCAAACCAAGCATCCATAAAGCCGCAAATGTGGCATATCCGTACACCGACATGCGATAGCGACGCATCATTTGATAAATAATTGCAGGTGTGGCCACAAGCATAGCCACAGCCACGAGCATCAACGATGTATGTTCAAATCCATACATGATTGCAAAAGCCATCAGTGTGAGGTAAATCCCAAACCACAAGCCATATTCAGCCCCTACCCTATACACCGATTTTACTCCTATTATTTTATTTTCTGACATATCGTAACTTTATGTGGCAAAGTTAATCATAAATACCGAAAATGCGAAAAGTGTAGAATCTAACAGCAAAAGCGCAGTCAACAAGTGTGAGGTAATCTTTTATATGCTTAATTTCCAATTAAAATTCCAAACGGAAACCACGTCGTTTTAGTTCAGTGTATTTATCAAGATTGAACTTATAAAGATTAGCTTCACGCTTAGGGGTGGGCCATACGGTTTCATCCAGTTGTGTAAGGATATCCAAGTGTAGCATTTTCTTAGCAAAGTTGCGCCTATCGAAATGTATTCCAAGAATTGCTTCGTAGAGTGATTGCAATTCTTTAAGGGTAAATTTTTCAGGTAGCAACTCGTATCCAATAGGATGAAAATGAATACGCTCTCGAAGCCGTGTCAATGCGTCACGTAAGATGACATCGTGGTCAAATGCCAACTGAGGAACTGTGTTTATAGGAAACCATTGAGCTTCTTTTGCATCATCGCCACCCTTAACCTCTTGTATTTTTACAAGTGCGAGGTATGCGATTGTTATAACTCTTTCACGAGGGTCACGTCCCGGTTCCGAATATGTATGGAACTGTTCAATATATCCTGGTGTCAGGTGTGTTTCTTCTCGCAGTTCTCGTAATGCTCCGTCTTCAGAACTTTCCTTCATACGTACAAAACCACCTGGGAATGCCCACCAACCAAGGTAAGGTTCGCCACCACGTTTCACAAGTAATACATTTAGTTGTGTCCCATCAAAACCGAATATTACACAGTCGGTAGTAACGGCAGGATGTGGATATTTATAGCAATACTTTTTTTCTACAGAAATCATAATGCAATCTCTTGTGTTTGTAATACGCTACAAAATTACACTTAATTCCTTAATAGCCCTGATTATTTCAAGATCAATACAGTTGTTAGACCACGCATAGCTTAAACAGATGATAATTTAATTTATAAAGTGCTTTTATGAAATCCCCAAATTTCATTATTCCTCTTGAATCTACGATTGCGACTTTATCATGATAGTCCTGTCAAGTGGCAAAGGTTTTCAAGTATGAGGATGCACTGATTGCATAGAACATCCCAATAATTTACAACATGCACCATTTATCAACGCTTCATTTGTAATGAACCATACATCATTGCGGCAAGTACTATGAAAAGCATCAGACTCCCAAATAGAAGCGCATAGGTTGAGAGAGATAACAGAACGTAACAGCTCACATACAGCACAATCAGGATTATGCCGATTACCGTGCCCACTTTTCTCGAACCGAGCATCTTCCACATATATCCGGCTATTAATAAGATGACCATTATCGATGCAACTAAATACGCCATTCCAAATGATATATGTTCCGAAATTGACAGCAGAAGCGTATAAAATATTATGAGAGCTGCTCCTATCAAAAAGTAATTCAACAACGGAATATTGCACCTCATCATAATCTCAGCAAGCAACACACTCATATATGTCAGCAATATGATTATGAAAGCATATTTCAGCGAGCGAGACACTTTCTGGTAACAGTCAACACCAACCAAAAAATTCGTGCCTACACATCCAGAACCGTCAAATATCTCCTCAACAGGTGCTCCATCCGTTTCCCAATGCGCCGAGAATCGTTTCCCTCTAAGATTTCGTTCATTAGGCAAACTACTACCTCGGAATGATGGACTCGAAGCCTCGCCCTCAATAGTAACAAATGATTTGTCTCCGATCTGTTTTATGAAAAGAGAGCCGGAACCATGAATTACAAAGTCAGTTGAAAATTCAATAATCCGGGGCATATCAGACACATCCACCTTTGCAAACAGAAAATTATCAGATTTATACCAATCAATGACTTTCTCACCGATTTTCAAAGCTGAAAGTTTTTCAATCTGTTTTGTATTGGCACCTAATACAATATATATGGTATTAGTCGGAACAGCAATACTGTTTTTGTTGAATGAGCCTGACATTACTACATGAGCATTAAATACTTCTGCCTCATAGATGTTTCGATGCAATGATTTTGTCTCCACATTCGCTTCACACGTGAAGATTTCCGGTCGAAACCAAGATGCACTGACAAGATTTTCTTTGACAGCTGGTCCTTGAATATAAACTGAATTACCCCATTCATGAGTTATCTCCTCTACGACTTCTTTGCTGCGCTCATCCCGCGAATATGAGATAACCCATATCGCAAGTGCACCAATCATCAGGAACCCACATTGCAAACCCAATAGAAGAACCTTTGTTCCATAAGACATATGTCGTTTGAAAGGTATTGGCGGTGGTGTCTGCATATTATCCATACTACTTGATTACCAACTCTCCGTTTTCAACTTTCAATTTGATGGTAAGGTACATCGCCAATGCAACAAGCAAGAAAAGCAACATACTTCCAACCAACAGAGCCATTGATCCTAATTTAATCAAAATAAACATCAGTCCATATTCTACTACAAGTATTCCTGCGGTCAGCCTCACAGCTTTGATATTCCGAGTAATACCCTTAATGAACCAGGTTATAAGACCTATTATCATAATGGAAACAATAGCGTATGATGCACCAAAAGCCAATTTCTCGGATATTGCAAGTAGCAACAGATAAAACAAGGTTAAAGCTATAGCGATAAGCGCATATTGAAGATGGTTGATACTTTTACGAAATGCGACTTCCATCAGCATAAGAGACATTGATGTAATTGCAATTACGCCAAAGCAATACACTATAGATTGTGAAAGCGGTGTATAACGTGCACCATGAAGCAGTCCGCTTTCAAAACGACTTGACGCAAACCCATCAATGCCATTTGCAATGAGGGCTAATACAAAAGCTACTCCAAGCACAAAGAGGCTCTGAAGTCCGAACCATCGCATTGTATGCTTATGTTCACTCTTATAGATTTCAGAATTTTCTTCCATGATCATACGCTATTTAATTATTTGATTAAATATGTTAATTAATCCATTGTTTGAATTAAAAGTTAATTGTAATAGTCAAGACTTGTTCTGACAAATAGTTATAATAATGGCGACTAAATTGTTAGATCCTAATCAACGTATGCACAACTTCATCGTGAAATTAGTAAAAATCCACGACATCTGCTCTAAACTTGCCGGGAAAAAATCCATAAAGACATTACGGCAACTTTAGAGCACCCTCGCTTCATCTTGGAAACGTGTTCTCGGCGTTTCCAAAAGAAACTTAGGCGATAGATTTTCATTTTTATCAGGAATCAACCGAGTCTCGTTCTTTTTTATATGACCTAAACACTTGTTTCATTTCCTCATCGTCACTGGCTTCGTATGTATTCATAAGACGATCGAATTTCTTACGCGATTTCATTGAGCCGCGTGCATTTACTGCAGCGCCAAGGAGTTCAGCAGTTTTGTAACCAGTATAGAAAGGTACACTGACACCGTTTGTCATCTTGGACAGTTCCTTATACCAAGGCGCATCGGTTATTGTCACAGTGTCAATCTTGATTTTCTTGTTAGCGGCCTTTCGTGCTTCCTCACGCCAATCGATTTGATTGCCCTTGACGCATTCTCCGTATGTGTAACCTATTTCATGTGGATTAGAATCGGCAATCAGTAGAATCGAACGAGTGGAATTATCACGCCATTCGGTCTCCTCCACGATTTTCTTGATTACAAGTTCATAGAATTCGTCACCGTCACCACCGGAGGTGTCTTTTGAGTTTCGCACGAACCGGATTAGATCGTTTTCGGCGGCGGTAAGTCCTATAACTTGATAGGCATACCCAAACTCCTGCGGAGTTTTCATATCGCAATAGTCACCAAATGCCACTATCCCGAGTCTTAAATCCTCATTGTCCTTGAAAAGCTGAGGTATAAGGTCAGCGACTTCTTTTCTTACCGCTTCGATATACTGTGCCATGGAGCCTGTGGTGTCAAAGGCTATCACCATGTCGAGTTTCCCTATGTTTTTTGGAGCTACTTCGTTGAAAGCCTTTTCCTCCTTTTTGGCTTCTTTCTCGGTTTTTACATTTACAGTCACCTTAACCTCCGTTTCAACAGGAGTTGAAGATTCAGTTGACTGGATTTCATCGGAAGAGGATTTTACCATTGTTTCCTCCGTTGGTTTTCTTCTTAATAAATCAAAGATTCTCATGGGTTTCTGAATTTAATACTTTTATCGCTATGTTCCTATTTCTCAAAGAAATAGATTTGATTCTTATATCGAACTCATGTTAGGTTAGAGTCTTCGGAATGGCTTGATTGAGAAGCCATGATAGTCCCCACACAAGAGCGAGTGCCAAGACAAATGTATTTTCGTTGATGAAACTGTTGTTCAGAAGTCCGAGGATTGGATAGACAAGAATCCAAAGGACAAAGTAGAAACTCGTTTTCATCGTTTTTCAGTATTTTTTAACGGTTTACGAATTAGGATTGAAGCCTATCGGACGACGCTTCTTTTGAACATCCATCTGCCGGACGTTGAGTTGCTGATAGCTTTGACGGAATTGTTCCTTTGCATCGAAGAAAGAGTCAAGTACCGCTCTGACGAAAGGCACGTTGTCGGGACATGCCGGATGAAGCATTATATCTCGACGGCTATGGAAGCCTATAACACCTTCATCATTAGGTGCGGTCAAAACGATTGTCGGACCGAAGTTGAAATTGGCAATATTGACAGCCTCACGAACTTGTGGCAAATCCGGGTCATCGGCTTTTATTCCTGCCCACATTGGATCCCAAACACGGGCATACATTCCTCCAAATTCTATGTGAAAGTTCTCGCCTTGATATTGAACAGCTATTGTTCCATCTTGATTGGCGATAGGCTGGCATCCGATTTGAGTGAGTGTATTTAACATTAGCCCCTTTGTATCCGGTTGCTCTTTTGTCGTATAGGATGTTCCGGATGAACGAACTTCATGTTCATTCCAATGTTCTTCACGTTTTTTTGCCCTTATGCGCTTAACAATGATACCTACGATAACAATCCCAAGTATTCCTAAAAAAGCTCCCATATCTGTTTTAGTATTTGCGGGTTTCTTTACAAGAGCCAAATGCATTAATTCGTGCTTTAAAAGCTTCGTGACAGTCGTGGCAGCAATACTGATGCCATGATTTGCCGATAGCTATGTTGGTGCCGATGATGCCAAAGCTGCCACCGGTTGCCATGTTGATGAGAGCACCGCCTACTATTGCTCCGGTTGTTGTGAGAGCATTGGTTAATTTCCCGTTTGTTGTTTTTGCGGTGTTGTAGCTGCCGCAATGCGGACATTGAACTAATGTTGCCATATCTAATATGTTTTTAAGTTACTGTAATAGATAATACCCGAATATAAAAAAAGGTAAACACTACTTCATTTTTTTCTCAAGCTCATCTTTAAGATTGAGAAGCACAGCGTAATTATGTTTATTAGCCGTGATACGCTGTATAAGGTCTTCGGCTATATCGCGTTTGTCTGGATGTTTATCAGGATGAACAGCCACGCATAGGTCTTTATAGAGTTTGCGAGCTTTTACCATACCATCAACGACATTCAAGCTTTCATCGCTCTTTATGGTTTTGCGGAAACGAAACCGTGTAAATAATCTTCTGATTAGATTCATCGTCACTTGATATAATACTGGTTTAGATTGGCAAACTTCTTCAGGGCAAAATCTTTTGCAATTCCTGTTGTCTTTCCTTTAATGACAAGGGTGTCAAACCCCATAGCCATCAATTGACGAACAAAGGCTGCGTTATCGGTAACGTAAGCGGCAAGTTCGTTGATTTCCGATTCGCGGAGAGAAGAATCGTTTTCAACAGAGATCTTAAAACCACTCCGAAACCAAAGAGAGCTCATTTCATGAGCAAATGCGCTGTTACCCTGCGAAATGGATACTTTGCACAAGCGATTGAATTCGCCTGTCGTAAAATACTCTTTAAACGCGGTATTCATCTGTGAGATTATCCTTACTCGCTCAAACGAGCCGTCGAGTAGCGAGTTGATAAGATTGCTGAGTAGTGTCTTGATATTCATATTAAATTGGTGATTGTGCCCATTCTGCGAAGAAGGTATGCGTTTGAACCAATACGTGAGTTCGATATAAGAATCAAATTTATTTCTTTGAGGAATAGGAACATAGCGATAAAAGTATTAAATTATAGTACACAAAATAACATTCAAACGATTACCGCTATGTTCTCAGAGACAAAAATTACGGAAGATTCTTATTGCTTGTGGATTACACAACTTTAGAATCAGCCACAAAATGAGCTACATAACAATTTATCCATATAATGTTTATTTTTTATGATTTGTTGCCTTGTCTTTATCATCTTCGTCATCCTCATCGAAGTAGCCGGTGCGCATACAGCACTGGATATCAATATTACGGCTAATTTTGTTGAAGAATCTTTTTCTTGAACGTGTTTCACGCTGAAACATAGCTCTTGTAGACTGATCGTCAGCATCGAATGCAAGCCGGTTGTCAATCGACATAGATGCTGCAACGGCTTCCACATCCTGGTTGGCTCCGATATAGGTAAATACCCAACCCTCTTTTTTCATTGCTTCAACCAGACTTTTAATAGCCTTGCCATTGTACTCGCGGGAAGCATTTTCATAGCCGTCAGTAATCACCGTTACAAGAACAACATCACCCTTTACGACATGCGGGCGGAGTTCGTTGATTGAGCGCCCCATAGCATCGTACAACGGAGTGCAACCATCTGGACGATACTGCTTTTTTGTAATGTCAAGAGCTTTTTCTGCCGGAATGTTACAATAGATCTGGTTATAATGACCCGAATCAAAAGCTATGAGAGATACGAAATGTGTCTGGTCTTCGTGTTCTTTCTGCGCCTCACGGATGGTTTGCAAAGTTTCATTTACTCCTGTCAGAGCCGGAAGATAGATAGATTGCATTGAACCACTCTCGTCGAGAACTATGAGATTATGAACTCGTTTTGTACCTTCCGGAACTGTAGTTTCAATTTCAGAAGTCTGGGATTTGGATGTAGCCTCCTCCACTACCGATTTTGTATCAACTGTAGTATCAGACTGTTTTGTGCCGTTTTCTACTGCACGCCTCTCGTTTTTCTTGAAAAGATTAAAATTGCTCATAATGTTCTATTATTTATATTATTTAGTCAATGTTCCAATACGCTTCAGGGTCACCATCAAAGATGGTATCAATGTCGTCATCGCTATAGCCCTCGACATCGTGGGCATAAGTACCGGCGTATTTGCTCTCGTACTCGTCGTAATAATCCTCGTCGTAATAATCTTTGTACATATTCAGTTGTTTTTTAAGTTTACAAATTACGTCATTTCATCAATTTTGCATCTTGTGTAATATTTACACCACAAAATTACAACTAAAATCTGAAAACACAAATCTTTTTGCGTAAATTTTACACAACAATATTACTTTATTCCACTTTAGGCCATAATATATAGTTATTGGTTCTGAGGAACCACACGCTGTAAGGCTTAAAACAGCTAAAAGTACAATCCAAGATTTTTGTAAAGCAGACTTCATTTTATACTCGTTTAATTTGTTTACACAATCGTTCAAGTACAAATTTCGAAAAAAGAAATCGTACAGCCGAGCGTTTATAACCCAACTGTACGAAATCATTTTTCGAATGTATGAAATACTAATCACTATTGGAATTCATAAACTTTCTCCATACTATAAAACTTGTATTCTTTGGCATTCTATGATGGTTGTATTTCCCAAATCGCACCCGTTTCATCAACCGCCCAACCATAAGCCGATGAACCGACAAGATATACCAATCGTCACTTTGCCGTTAATTGAGGCACAAAATCATCTCTTTTAAAGACCCCAGGCGCGAGGTTCCCCTTTGAGGACGAAAGCTCCTACAATTTCTCCATTATCTGCACGTACATCTGCTGCTTGCGCAACATATACTACGCTCTTATCCTCTTTGTCCATCATGCCGAGAACCTTTACTCCATTCTTCCATATTTCACTTTTTATTTGTAATTTTGCAATAACAATTTAGGGTTACACAAAATTTCAAGTAGAGTTTCTCTTTTCATTACATGAATACAAATTTGACATATGATCCATACAAAAGGCAAACATCTATGCCACCTCCTACCACTGATTATTGCAACAATATTGTTTTTAACAGCTTGTTCTTTCAATAAAAAAAGATATAATCCGACAGCAGAAAACCAGTGTATTGACCAAATTTACAACCAATTACAGGACTCGATATATACAAATCCCCAATATGTCCTTAATGCTATAGACAGCTTGCAAAATTGCGTTACAGACAGTTCCAACTATTACAGACTCAAACTGTTCCGAGCCAATATATATAGCGACAACAGATTAAATCCGGTAGAAGCATACGATGAGGTATATAAATACTGCCAACGGCACAATGATACCGAGTTGGAACTTATATACTGGAATTATTACGGCAACTATATAATGCTCAACCTTGGTCTGCGTGATTCGGCACTCACTTGTTATGAAAAGGCATACAATATTGTCGTTGGAAGTCATGACAAAATGCGATTTGTAAACATTTGCATCAACCTTGCCGATGCCTACCGTCTCACCGGTAATCCGGTACAAGCAAGTTTGTATTATAGAAAAGCCCAAATCACACTCGACTCAATCGGTAGCCAAAAAAATATATTCAACGTCTATACAGGTTTAGGGCAGACATATGCCGATATTGCCAATTATCCGGAAGCCGAAAAATACTTTGACCTCGCAGGAACAATACTTGACAGTGTGTCAATTTATGATAAGTTTTTCTATCACAACTCATATGGCAACGAACTTTATTTAGCCCTTCGATATGATGACGCACTTGAACAATTCAAACTTGCAGCCACATATGCTTACGAAATGAAACATATTGCATCAATATGCATATCAGAGACCAATCTATGTGAGGTGAACATGATGCTTGGCAACATGGGTGAGGCAAGATACCATCTCGACCAAGCCATGACGCAGCTCAAGCAATTGCCCTACGAAGCATTGACGAAATTTTATATTTACAGTCTTGCAGGAGATATAGCACTCCATGAAAATAATTTAGAAACCGCACAGCACTACTTTTCAGAGGCAGGCGACACTTCGATCGTCGGGCCAAGAGAAATGGCTCTGCACTATTCAAGGTTACACCGACTATATGCAAAAATGCACGACTATAATAATGCCTATCATTACATGCAGCGTGCCACCTATTATGATGATCTCATAAACAACAATCATATATACAATCAATTATTAGAAATCGAATTAAGATACCGCCAAGATGCAACCATAATGCAACAACGCCTCGAAATTTCGGAAAAAGAGATACAAGTGCATACACTTACAATACATATTTTCATAATAATATTGGCTGCACTGCTCATCATATCTTTCATAATCATATATGCAATGCATAAGAGTAGGCAACGCTCAATGACTGAAATTTCATTACGTCAGTCGATATATGCAATGCGACTGGCAAATATACGCAACCGCATCTCACCACATTTCATCTTTAACGTTCTTAACCGAGAGATCAAGCATGACAATCCAGGAATTGAGAATCTTGTCAAACTATTACGTAACAATCTGCAACTATGCGACCGATATATCATCCCTCTGACCGAAGAGCTTAGTTTCGTTGACACATATATAGCTACCGAAGCCCCATCTCTCGGTGATAATTTCCATTACACAAAACACATTCCATGTAATATAAATACCGATGATATAATCATACCCTCGATGATGGTGCAAATATTCGTCGAGAATGCCGTAAAACATGGCTTACGTGGATATCCCGGAGATAAATATCTCAACATTAAAGTAATGCGGCTCGATGATGCAACGACCATCACCATAGAAAATCAAGGAGGTTCACCCACCGGCTGCATCAACACTAACAGCAGTACAGGAACAGGTATGAAAGTGGTAACTCAGACCATAAATTTGCTTAATGAACATAATGTCCGCAAAATGGACATTTTCATCAACCATCAACAAGATACCGATGGACAACCGACCATATATACAGTAACCATAACCATTCCTGACGGATTTGATTTCACCTCGATAAAAAATTAAGATATTGACACACATACAATGTTGTGAATATATTGTAAATTTGCATGATATTTGAATTGTTATGCTTTCATGCCAACATAACAAACAACCCGCAAATTGATAAAAATATAATATACAAAATATGTACAGGACAAGAACTTGTGGAGAGCTTCGCTTGCCGGATGTCGGCGAAGTAGTGACCTTAGCCGGTTGGGTACAACGCAGCCGTAAACTCGGAGGTATGACCTTTGTCGATCTTAGAGATCGTTATGGTATCACTCAAATCGTATTCAACAACGAAATCAACGCATCGCTGTGCGACCGTGCCAATCATCTCGGACGTGAATATGTCGTACAAATACGTGGCAAAGTATCGGAACGTCAAAGCAAAAATCCCAACATACCCACAGGCGACATAGAAATAATTGCCGAGGAACTCAACATTTTAAACAAGAGCGAGGTGCCCCCATTCACAATCGAAGACAATTCAGACGGGGGTGATGATCTGCGTATGCAATTTCGCTATCTCGACTTGCGCCGTAACGCCGTTCGCCGCAATCTCGAATTGCGACACAGAATGGGATTTGAATTACGCAAATACCTAAATGACAATGGATTTCTTGAAGTTGAAACACCTATACTTGTCAAATCCACACCCGAAGGAGCACGAGATTTTGTGGTTCCGTCACGCATGAACCCCGGACAATTTTACGCTCTGCCACAGTCGCCACAACTCTACAAACAATTGCTGATGGTAGCAGGTTTCGACCGCTATTTCCAAATTGCAAAATGTTTCCGCGACGAGGACTTGCGAGCCGACCGTCAACCCGAATTCACGCAAATCGACTGTGAAATGTCATTTGTCGAGCAAGAAGACGTATTGCAAATGTTCGAAGGCTTGGTGAAACACATATTTAAATATGCACGCAACATCGATTTCACCGAACCGTTTCCTCGCATGACATGGGCCGATGCCATGAAATTTTATGGCAGTGACAAACCGGATATTCGTTTCGGTATGACATTCGTTGAATTGAAAGACCTAACCGAAGGGCATAATTTCGCTGTATTTGACAATGCCGAATATGTAGGTGCTATCTGCGCCCCGGGTTGTGCAACTTACACTCGAAAGCAACTCGACGAGTTGACCGACTTCGTAAAACGCCCACAAATAGGAGCAAAGGGGCTTGTATGGATTAAAATCGAAACAGACGGCTCAATCAAAAGCAGTATAGGTAAGTTCTATAGCGATGCCGACCTTAAATCATGGATAGGACGATGCCAAGCCAATCCGGGCGACTTGTTGCTCATACTTGCAGGCAAAACAATGCCTACACGCAAAGCTCTCAACGAACTGCGCCTTGAAATGGGCAATCGTCTTGGTCTTCGCAACAAAAACGTATTTGCCCCTCTATGGGTAATTGATTTCCCGATGTTTGAATGGGACGAAGAAACACAACGGTACTATGCAATGCATCATCCATTCACCAAACCGAAGGATGAAGACATACCTCTGCTCGATAGCGACACAGGCAGCGTTCGCGCCAATGCCTACGACATGGTTGTCAATGGTGTAGAACTTGGCGGTGGCAGCATACGTATCCACGACCCCGAATTGCAAGATAAAATGTTTGCACTGCTTGGTTTCACTGAAGAACGAGCTCAAGAGCAATTTGGGTTCTTGATGGAGGCGTTCAAATATGGAGCACCACCTCATGCAGGCTTGGCATTTGGTTTCGACCGATTTGTATCGATGCTTGCAGGGCTTGACAGCATCCGAGACACCATCGCATTCCCTAAAAATAATTCCGGTCGCGATATGATGAATGATGCTCCGAGTGCACTCGATAAGGAACAACTCGATGAGTTGTATATCAAGGTTGACACCGAACGCATAGAAAAACACAATAAATAATGAAGATAAGCGACATAATAAAGGCTATCGAAGAATATGCCCCTTTAAGCCTGCAAGAAAATTGGGACAACGCCGGCATACAAGTCGGCGTTGTACAACAAGAGGCAAAAGGAGCCTTGCTGTGTGTCGATGTTACAGAGGCCATTGTCGATGAAGCCATCGATCGCAATGCCAACATAATTATCTCACACCACCCTTTACTATTTCACGGTCTGAAATGTATAACAGGTAACACACCGGTAGAGCGGATTGTTGCTAAGGCTTTGAAAAACGATATAGTAATATATTCGGCGCACACCAACATGGACAGTGCATTAGGCGGAATATCATGGACTACCGGACAAATGATAGGACTGACCAACATGCGTACCCTCGTACCACAACAAAGCGGATTGATGAAATTGTCGGTGTTTGTTCCTACATCAAGTTGCAGAATGGTGTGTGAGGCAATGTGGCAAGCCGGAGCGGGTCAAATAGGGAACTACGACCGTTGTGCCTACATGGTTGACGGACGTGGCACATATCGACCTCTTGATGGCTCGACTCCTGCAATCGGCAAGGTCGGGCAAGAACACATTGAACCTGAAACCCGCATCGAAGTGGTATTCCCAGCCAACGTCAGCAATCGTGTAATACAAGCCATGCTTATGGCACACCCCTATGAAGAGCCGGCTTTCGACATCATAAAACTTGAAAACCGTGCGTCAACAGGACTTGGTATCATAGGAGAACTTAAAAAACCAATGAGAGGAATCGACTACCTTGCCATTGTGAAGAATACGCTTGGAATCGGAGCAATCCCTTATAGTGGCAATGCCACGGACATAATACATCGTGTGGCTCTTTGCGGTGGAGCAGGTGCCGAATTTATCGATGTGGCAATAGCCGCAGGTGCCAACCTATATATGTGTGGCGACCTGAAATACCATGATTTCACAAGCCATAATGACCAGATTTTGATAGCAAACATCGGACATTACGAAAGCGAACAGTGCGCAAAAGGAATTTTTTATGACATAATTCAGAAAAAATTCCCTAACTTTGCAACCTACTATGCTGAAAAAGAAAAAAATCCAATAAGTTTTTTATAAGCTATGGCTAACGACAAAACAAACCAAGAGAAAGAGCTGACTGTTGAAGAACGTCTGAAAACTCTTTACCAATTACAGACAATACTTACGGAAATCGACCGTATAAAGACTATTCGAGGTGAACTGCCTCTTGAAGTTCAAGATCTCGAAGATGATATTGCAGGTTTGCAAACACGCATCCAGAATTACAAAAACGACATCAGCCAATTAAAAGAAGACGAACAAAAACAACGTCGCGACATCGAAGAAGCCAAGGCTCGTATCGATAAATATACCGATCAGCAAAACAATGTTCGGAACAACCGCGAATTTGATTTCTTGACAAAAGAAATAGAATATGAACATCTCAACATCGAACTTGCCGAAAAGCGAATCAACGAATTCTTAAAGCAAATCGAGCAACGCAATGCTGATGTCGCAACAGCAGAAGAACATCTTGCCGACCGTAACCATATTCTTGAAGAGAAAAAAGGTGAACTGAATGAAATAGTTTCTGAAACAAAACAAGATGAAGAAAAATTGCGGGAACAAGCAAAAAAACTTGAATCTAAAATAGAGCCACGCCTGCTTACCGCATTTAAACGTATCCGCAAAAACGCACGCAACGGACTGGGTATCGTTTATATCCAGCGCAATGCCTGTGGTGGTTGCTTCAATAGAATCCCGCCACAAAAACAAATGGAAATAAAAATGCACAAAAAAGTAATCGTATGTGAATATTGCGGTCGCATTCTCATTGACCCTGAACTTGCAGGTGTACAAGAAATTGACGTTATGGCAAAGTAATTTTACTGAAATTACTTGAGTTTGATATAAGTCACAACACATAGAACAAAAAGTTGCCCGTCATTGACGTATATTTCGTCATTGACGGGTTACTTTTCAAGATATTGTCCAAAAATTCTGTATAAATGGGAAACGGAATTCTGTCGTAAATTCTCACCTAATGAGATGATGAATCTTCGGCACATTGAGGACAAATACCCTTTACCATATAATTTATGGAATGCATCAAAAAGCCATCAGGCATTTCAATTGCGGGAATGTGTATCGACTTGAAACAATATGTGCGATGACACCGCTCACAGTAGAAATGCGTGTGCATATCCTGCAACGAACACTCGGCTCCACCATCGCATATCTCATAACGAAGCACCCCACCACCATCCTCAATGGCATGTACAACATGATTGGCAGCAAACAAAGTGAGTGCACGGAATATGCTTGAACGATCCATCGTGCCTATTATTTCATCAAGTTCGGCAAGCGACACAGGACGAGCCGCAGCAATCATTGCTTTCAACACAAGAATACGATTGGATGTAGGCTTTACGCCTTTTTTTTCAAGTAGAGGGCAATCGTAGTTACAGTCCATGTGTGGCATAATATTATTGGAATTTTTTTCCTAAGATACGTAAAGAATTTAAAACAGCAAGCAACGCAACACCTACATCGGCAAACACAGCCCACCAAAGAGATGCAAATCCCAAGGCACCCGCAAGCATCACGACTACTTTGACACCAATGGCACCGACAATATTTTGCATCACAATGCGGCTTGTGGCACGTCCGATTTGTATTGCCGTGGCTACACGCAACGGGTTGTCGGTCTGTATTACCACATCGGCACTTTCGATAGCAGCATCCGAGCCAAGTCCGCCCATTGCAACACCCACATTACTCAATACCAGTGCGGGTGCATCATTCATACCATCGCCGACAAATGCCACTTGCTTGCCACTTTGTGCGATTTTCTCGACATACTGCACCTTTTCTTCTGGCAACAAGCCACCAATAGCATTGGCCAAACCCAACTGACGACCTATGGCATTTACAACCTCCTGCTTGTCGCCCGATAGCATATACAAATCTGTTACATCAAGCTGTTTCAATCTTTCAACTGCTTTCTTAGAATCTTTTTTAAGCTGATCGGCAAGCATCACAGCACCAATATAGATGCCATCCATTGCACAAGCCACGACAGTCATTCCTTCTACGTTAATTGGTTTTGAAACAGAAATACCGTTTTCCGACATCATTGCATAATTCCCTGCAATTACCTTCTTGCCATCTATAATAGCCTCGATCCCAAGTCCTGCAACTTCTCGCAACTGCGATGGAGCAACAATCTTAATGCCGCATTCTTCGGCATAGGCAACTATCGCCTTAGCTATCGGATGTGTACTCTGACATTCAGCCGATGCTACCATAGTCAGAAATCCTACCTTGTCAATATTATTACATTGCACATCCACCACCTTGAATTTTCCCGAAGTGAGTGTACCTGTTTTATCGAAAATCACACAGTCGGTCTTAGCCATTGCATAAAGGAAATTTCCTCCTTTAAACAATATACCGCAACGTGATGCCTTGCCGATACCTGCAAAATAAGCAAGCGGCACACTTATCACGAGCGCACATGGGCATGAAATCACAAGAAACACAAGTCCGCGATACAGCCAATCGGAAAACGTATAATCAAACGTAGGTACAAAAAACTTAAATGCAGCAGGCACAATCGTGATGAGAATGGCAAGAAGTATGACAATAGGTGTGTACACACGGGCAAAACGACGTATGAACAACTCGGCAGGAGCCTTACGGCTTGATGCGTCTTTTACAATATGCAATATCCGAGACAGGGCACTTTCGTCATACGGGCGGTTCACACGCAGATGCAACGTGCTACCACCGGCAAACATTCCTGCCAATACTTCATCACCCTGTACAGCACTACGTGGCACACTCTCGCCAGTAAGAGCCGATGTATCGAGCATTGCATCGTTATCAAGTAATATTCCGTCAAGCGGCACACGTTCACCCGGACGAACTTCGATAACCTCTCCGACAACAACTTCATTTGGATGCACTTGCACATACTTGCCATTTCGCAGCAAACCGGTTCTTTCAGGACGCACATCAAGCAATCGAGATACATCGCCCGTAGCACGTTCCACAGCCCGATGTTGCAATGTTTCTCCCAATGTATAAAACAGCATCACTGCCACAGCCTCGGGATATTCTCCAATGACAAATGCCCCTATCGAAGCCACCGACATAAGGAAAAATTCACTGAATACATCTTTCTGCTTGATGTTTTCATAAGCCTCGCCAATCACAGTCAGGCCAACCGGTAAAAAAGCGACAACAAACCATGCAACGTTGACCACTGGATTGGCAAACCACCCTATTCCAGTATAATTCATAGTTACTCCGCAAACAAGCATCAGAAACGACAATGCCATTCGTCCCCAAGCCCAATTAACGTCACAGCAATGAGTTCCATTACAACAAGCATGATTACAATATTCATCCATAACGCAACCTGTTTTTTCTTCAGGACAAAGGTAAAAGATAAATCATGCAACTCAATTGCAAAGTTCATTATACACGCAGCGAGTGCGCCACACTCACACGTTCCTTGACCGAAACGCATAAATATGCCGCACTCGCTTATATTTTTAACTTATAATTTTATTCCTCTTCAGAATCGACCTCTTTCATGTTATGGAAAACATTCTGCACATCATCGTCATCTTCAAATTTTTCAAGCAATTTTTCAAGCGTTTCACGTTGTTCAGGGGTGACCTCCTTCACGTCATTGGGAATGCGCACAAATTCCGAACTTATGATTTCATAGCCATTATCTTCAAGATATTTTTGAATGCCGGAATTATCCTCAAATGCCCCATACAATGCAATTCCATCTTCATCCTGTTCGAGTTCATCGACACCATAATCTATGAGTTCAAGCTCAAGATCTTCAAGCGACACGCCATCTTTGGGTTTGATGTGGAAAATACACTTGTGGTCGAAGAGAAATGACAAACTTCCTGAAGTACCAAGATTACCTCCAAACTTATTGAAATAGCTACGTACGTTTGCAACAGTTCGCGTATTGTTGTCAGTAGCTGTTTCTACTAAGATTGCAATGCCAAATGGTCCGTAACCTTCGAATACCACCTCCTTGTAATCGGAAGCATCCTTGTCGGTAGCTTTCTTAATGGCACGCTCGACCGTATCCTTGGGCATATTTGCAGCCTTGGCATTGGCCAACAATGCCCTCAACCGTGAGTTAGACGAAGGGTCGGGACCGCCTGATTTCACGGCAATAGTAATTTCTTTACCTATCTTGGTGAATGTGCGAGACATGCTGCCCCATCGTTTCAACTTTCTTGCTTTGCGATATTCAAACGCTCTTCCCATATATATTTCAGTTCGTTATGTTGTAGTTTATTTATAAATTATTATCCCGTTTTTTTTATCTCAACTTGGCATCGAGTTGCTTTTGCAGATTCGTGACAATTTTGTTCATTGTCGCATCTATCTGTTTGTCTTGCAGAGTCTTTTCATCATCCTGCAACGTCATGCTTATGGCATATGACTTCTTGCCGGCTTCAAGATTCTTTCCCTCGTAAACATCAAATAGCGTCACACTGCGCAACAATTTGCGTTCCGACTGACGCACCACTTGCTCGATCTCGGCAAATGTCACATTCTTGTCAACGAGCAGTGCAAGGTCTCGTTTCACTGGTTGCGTCTTCGGCAAATCGGTAAACGTCATGCTTTTTTTCATTGTCATTTTTACAAGGGCATCCCAATCAAGTTGCGCAAAAAACACGTCTTGCTCTATATCAAATTTCTTACGTACTGCGGGACTTATAACCCCCAACTCACCTATGACCTTGCCTGTACGGTGCTTTATTATGAGTGCAGCAGAATATATTTCGTTCGACACCTGTTCGGCAACAATTTCCTTATTGTTCAAACCTATGCGAATCAATATATTCTCGACAGCAGCTTTAAGGTCGTAAACCGTCAGCTTACGTTCTTTCTCATTCCAATTGGCATCATGATTATTGCCACTGAGCCATATACCCATGCTTGTATGTTCCGAATAAGGAGCAAGCAACTTGTCACTCTCACCGGCAGCAGGATAGAACGAATATACATTGCCAAATTCATAGAAGCGCAGGTTTGCAGACTTATGGTTGATGTTATGGGCTATGCTTTCAAGTCCGCCATATAACAACGTTTGGCGCAACACACCAAGGTCACTGCTCAGTGGATTGAGCAACTTCACACAATTGTCAACAGGGTAAACCGACGACCCGTCGTAATAAGAAATCGACGTAAGTGAGTTGTTCAATATTTCATTGAATCCTGCTGCTGTAAGCTGCTCAGAAACAAGTGTCTGGAGGCGTTGTTTCACATCGGTTTCTCCTTTGTATGACAGGCTGCTGTGCAATACTTCTCCAAATTCAACATTGTTATAGCCATACACGCGTAACACGTCTTCCACCACATCACACGGACGCTGCACATCAACCCTGTATGTCGGAACGAGCAGGTGCAACACCTCGTCACTCTCTTCTGTAATTTCTATTTCAAGGCTTTTCAGAATTCCCTTAATCGTATCTTTACCAATTTTCTTACCGACCAATTTATCGACATAATCATATTCAAGCATTACAGGGAACGGCGGAAAATCCTTACTCTTGATATCTACTATATCACCACAAATCTCACCTCCGGCAAGCTCCTTTACAAGCATCGCCGCTATTTTCAAGAATTTGACAGTTGTATTTGGATCTATGCCACGCTCAAAGCGGAACGACGAGTCGGTACTAAGCCCATGGTTACGGGCAGTCTTCCGCACCCAAGTCGGATTAAAGTAGGCTGCTTCAAGAAAGACATCGGTGGTCATCTCTGTTACACCCGAATCAAGTCCACCAAACACACCACCTATGCACATCGGCTCCTCGGCATTACATATCATCAAATCACGGTCTGTGAGGGTACGTTCCACCCCATCAAGGGTTATGAATTTTGTACCATCGGGCACGGTCTTGACTATAATCTTATCACCGCTGACTTTTGAAAGGTCGAAGCAATGTAACGGTTGATTAAATGCAAGCAAGACAAAATTGGTGATGTCCACCACATTGTTAATTGGACGCTGACCAACTGCTGTCAAATAATCTTTCATCCACTTGGGACTTTCACCTACCTTGATATTGCGAATTGTCACCCCGCTGTACCGAGGGCAAGCCTCAGTATTCTCCACGGTAACAGAAATCGCACCATCGGTGCGGTCAATGGCAAATCCATCGGTTGATGGCAACCTCAGATGTCCGTCCTTGCCACGTAAGGCAAGCCATGCCGACAAGTCGCGAGCCACGCCATAATGTGAAGCCGCATCAATGCGGTTGGGAGTAAGATCCACCTCAAGCACATAATCATCGCTTATATTGTAATATTCCCGTGCCGCAGTACCTGGTACAGTGTCAAGCGGAAGCTCGATAATACCGTCATGCGAAGAGCCAACGCCAATTTCATCTTCAGCGCATATCATTCCGAATGACTCGACACCACGAATCTTAGATTTCTTTATTAAAAATTCCTTATCACCATCATATAGCTTTGTGCCTATAGTTGCAACAACCACATGCTGCCCGGCCGCCACATTTGGCGCTCCGCACACTATTTGCACCGGAATGCCGTCACCAAGGTTTACCGTCGTCACATGTAAATGGTCACTATCGGGATGCGGCTCACACGTAAGCACTTCACCTATTACCAAACCGTTCAAGCCACCTTTGATTGACTCTACTTTTTCGACCGAACCCGTTTCAAGACCAAGCGAAGTAAGTGCATCGGCCATTTCTTGTGGAGTAAGATCGGTATCGATATACTCTTTAAGCCAATTATATGAAATGTTCATATCTACGTATGTGTATGTGAATTATAATCTTTAATAAATATGACACGACTTAATTTAATGCCACAGCAACATCATTGGGGGCAACTACACAATACACGCCCATGATAAAAATGCCCACAAATTTACACAAAATATGTGAGATAATTACATGCAACATACAGATTACAGCAATAGATTTTGAAAATTAACAAGCCTACATTTTAGTCAATTACCATGCGCGACAAACAAAGCCGTCATGCAACAGTTATATGTGTTGCATGACGGCCTTAATTTACCTTATTAAGAGTGTGTCACACTAGTGTGCCTCACACTTTAGAATGATATCAGTTTTCCGATGTTTCTGTCACTTTAGGCTCAACTGTGATATATTTACGGTTGGCTTTTTTGACGAAAACTACAGTTCCATCGATCAAAGCATACAAGGTATGATCCTTACCCATACCAACGTTAGCACCGGGATGGTGTGCAGTACCGCGCTGACGCTTGATAATATTGCCAGCCTTTACGCTTTGACCACCGAAAATCTTAACTCCAAGTCGTTTACTTTCCGACTCACGACCGTTCTTTGAACTACCTACACCTTTTTTATGTGCCATTTTACTGTAATTTTAGTGGTTTTGTTGTGTGTTAAGCAACGACTTCTTTAATCAATACTTTTGTGAACAATTGACGGTGTCCGTTTTTACGACGATAACCTTTGCGGCGTTTTTTCTTGAAAACTATAATGTGTTCTCCTTTCAAAACCGGGGTTAACACCTCGCATACTACTTTTGCGCCTTCTACTGTTGGTGCGCCTACTTTCACCGAGCCATCAGCATCAACGAGCAGCACATTGCTGAATTCCACTGCATCACCTTCCTTGGTGTCGCCAAGATACTGAACATACAAGTATTTTCCGGCTTCGGCTTTAAATTGTTGTCCTTTGATTTCTACAATTGCGTACATCTGTATAAAATATTTTTTTTACAGGTTAAGTCCGTGAGGCGGACGGCTGCTTGCCATCACTTAATCCAGCCTATTCGGAACAAGCGCACAAAAGTACAAAAAAATCGTCATACAGGCAAGAGCATTCCATTTTTTCTCCACAGTTTTTTCTAAAAACAAAAAAAGAAGCGTGTGCCATGACACGCTTCTTCAAAACATAATCACACACCGGCGACATCATTCTTGGCCATGGCACACGACATTGCGTACCTGCCCTTTGAAGCCAAGATGCTCATCTCCGATTTGCTGCAATGGGAATACAAGCGTCTGGTAATACCAACCATGATCTATGCGATCATACCGCTTGTTATAAATGTCACTTTCAATAATCTCAAGACGCTCGACCAAGCAGTCATTAACATACAAAGATGTCGATTCATGGTCGCCTTCGACGCGCACTTTTACCCAAGTATCCACCGGCAGGCTGTAGGCATTAAATACGTTCACATATCCGTCACGCGTAAACGCGAATTTGCCGTCACCACCCCAGTTGGTCAAGAACTTTGAATATTCGTCATGGAACAATACCCCACCGCACAATTGCTCCTTATCGGCATATATTTCAAATTCCACACTATACGGATAACCAATCGATGCAACTTCAGTCGATATGGTATTTGTTCCATCCAATTTAATTGCCTCACCGGGGGATGTCACCTCCACTGTTCCTTTCACACACCCCAGCAAATTAACGCCCGGAGCCTCAGGCGTATTCTTGCACAAAGTTTCAAACTGTCCATACGGCACATTGTCAGCATTACTTCCACGCCATGTACGCTCCGATACCACCTGCAAGGCAGGCAAGATACGATAATAAGCATCCTGCTGGCTTATGCCATTGCCCACACGATCGTTCCACAAAGCAAACATCACACCGAGGAAATTAGGATTATTCTTATCCCACTCATTCCCTTGCTGCATTTGATTTGGCTTCCATGTTTCATAGAGCCATTCTGCGTCGAGAAAATCATGATAATAATTATGGACACCCGGAACTATATACAAATGATGGTCGCACAGGTTTATGGCCGTGCCACCCTGTTTAAGCACAGTGTCCGCACCCATCCAACCATAATTCCATGCATTCACGTCACACTTGGAAAGATCAACTTCGGTTTCTCCTTTCATCATATTGAGGCTTCCCCATATCCTTGGACGCTTGCCGAATTTGGAAATATAATCAATATAATAATTTGAGAATACTCTAAATTGCTCACCTTCATTCAAATCATATTCATCAGTCCCGATGTTCACGTATGGTCCGACAAACACGGGATCTTCTCCGGCGATATATTCGGCAAACAAAGTATCGAGAAATTCATACACCTCAGGTTTATACAAGTCGAGATGATCCATGCCGTATTCTTTATTATCGGCAGCTAAACGAGGATTATAATGTGTAAACGCGAGCGAATGCGCCGGCACATCGATTTCCGGCACCACCATTATGCCATACTGCAAAGCGTCCTTTTGAAAATCACGAAACTCATCCTTGGTATAAGAACCATCCCTGGCCGTAAGCCCCGGGAAACTTTCACACTCAAGACGGAACGCTGCATAATTGTCATTCCAATTAAAATCAAACCATTCCACCATTCCGTTGTCATTCAAGTGGACTTGCAGCAAATTCATTTTATAAAAAGCCATCGTTTTAACAATCTGCTTCAGGTAATCCATGGTGAAAAACTTGCGCCCCACATCAATCATGAAGCCTCGATTGCGATATTCAGGATAATCAAGCGTTTCACCTTTCTGCAAGCCTCCGGTCTGGTTATATAACATCTGCAACAGCGTGCGTGTCCCCCAAAAAGCCCCCGTAACAGTCGGAGCAGCTATTTTCACCTGCTTGTCGATAGTCATGCGATAGCATTCATCGCCGCAACTCTTGTCTTTGTCGGTCAATGTAATAAAAATATCATTATTAGAAGGCTTCCCCTCTGTCACCTCATATTTAAAGCCAAACATTTCGTCAAGGTCGTCTGCCAGAATAGAAGCAGCATTTTTCAGTTCCAACGATTCTGCCGGATCGATGACGATTCTGCCCTGAGGTGGCAACACCAACGTACCTTTTTTTGACTTCCAACTTTGCAATGCCGGAATTACTTGCGGCACCGCATCTTGAGCCACAGCCACCGCAAACATCGAGCAAATGCAAGCCAGTAGCGACACGAGTTTTTTCTTCATAAAAGTTCTTCTGTTTATTGGTTTATGGATTTAGTTCATTATCGCACTACAAATATAGCATTTTATTCGCATATTCTTCCTATATGCAAAATAAAGAGGATTTCAATACCCAACAAGCTTTTACACTCGGCTACTTCAATTCGCGCACCGTATGAGCTGCGACATCGATTGAATATAAAGCGACTTTTGTACCTTTGTCTGCATTGCCGTTCCCAACGTTGGCAAGCAGCTCAGCGATAGCCTTGGCCGTCGTTTCATATTCACCTTTCACCGCATCCAGCAACATATCGGTGTTCACAATGGAACCTATCGTGACAATGGCAATCAGGCACGGCACATATTCGGTATTTGCCGTTTCCGTTTCAAAAGGGAGAACCGACACCAATCTGCCATCCTCAACCGATACTACCGACAAGCGATGCAATCCTGTGGCCGATACCACATAAGGTGACAAATATCGTTTCACTTGGGAATGGAACATTCTTAAACGTCACTCGTTGTTTTCCACATCATCATCGTCATCCGCAGGAGCTGCTTCATCCGAAACATTTTCATCCGGGCGTACCTTGTAATTCCGACGTTGTACCCTACGTTGTGCATCCAGTTCAGCCTGTCTTTTTTCCTCGGCAATGGCAGCAGCCTCTTCTGCCTTTTGCTTTTCCCGTTGTGCAGCGACCAAAGCACGATATTCAGGATCAAGACTATGAGGACCCACCCATTCCTGTTGTTCGAATGTTCCATACATCGACGAATTAAAACGAGTTCGCAACAGTTGCAAACTGTCGATGAAACAAATATCACTCCCCTTTGGATGAGCCTTTATATATCCAAACACTCTTTTTATTTTTTTCGTAGAATCGCCCTGCAATGTATAGCGATTAATCCCCTCGACACCTGTTGACCGATATATATACGATAACGTTCCGTCATAATAATCCGCTCCAAGAAACACTTCAAGGTCATTATTATTGCTATTTGTAAATTTAAACGACAGATGGTAACGATCACCGTTCTGATTGTCAGATTGAGTTTTGAAATCAAACATAATGGCATTGTCATTGCCACCGGTATTGGAAATGGTCCATACGCGGCGTTTGCTCCATACATCGGCACTGTCACCTGCCGATGGATAACGCTTGGGCATCACCAAGCCTTCCCGCAACACAGGTCCCTTGATATTCGACAACTCCTGCAATTCCTCATCATAACGCGCTATCACATCTTTGTACAACTCATCATACTGCTTTGCATGATGCCCATACCATACAAGTGTTGTGTCAAATTGTGCTTGAGTAACTCCATGCTTCATCAACACCGACTGGCGCATCGCCATCTTCAGCGAATCACTGTTGAATTGAGTTGAATTCATATCGATTACAGCTTCTGCCCTATGCAAATCAACCATCAAATCGACCATTTTTCGCTGCGAAATGCCACCGGCAGGTCGGGAGCTACATCCATGCAGCACAGTCAACACCATAATCAATATGAACAACTCCAGATACCTCATTCTGCTTTTACATCGCCACTTTCTTCAATTTTCTTTTCAGCAATAGCAGTATTTTCTTCATTTTCATTCATAGACAAATGCTTTGAAAAGAAGATAATTACTATTATCATTCCAACGCACAACGAAGCATCGGCGATATTAAAGACCGGATGGAAAAATATAAAATGTTCTCCACCCACAAACGGCATCCATTGCGGCCAATTCCATTCAGCAAGGGGGAAATAAAACATGTCAACCACACGACCGTTAAACAACGAGGCATACCCGCCCTCAGGCGGGAACAATGTGGCAGTAGTATATGGAACGGGGTTGTTGAATATAACACCATAAAAAACACAGTCAATCATATTGCCTATGGCACCCGCCGTAATCATGCATACGCATGTTAGATAGCCTACACTAACATTCCGGCGGCGAACCAACTTGACTATATAATAGACAAACAACGCACTCGCAATTATGCGGAACCACGTCAGCACAAGTTTGTTACCAAACTCGAAACCGAATGCCATACCGTTATTTTCTATGAAACTCAAGTGAAACCAATCGGTGATGACATATTCTTCACCATAATAAAAATTGATTTTCACCCACATTTTCAGTATCTGATCGGCCAAAACAATCAATACTATTATAATCGTTGCCAACCAGCCCTTCGATAATTTCATTTACCCCTTCTTGTTTTTATTATTTAGTCTCTTTGACAAAATGGGGAGAGGCCAACACATTTTTTTCGCCGCTCCCCTTTTTTCTATCTGCATTAATCTTTACGATCACCGGAGTTTTTCACTTCTATGGCCAACGTTGCATGTGGCACGGCACGTAATCGTTCCTTAGGAATCAATTTGCCTGTAGAGCGGCACACGCCATAGGTCTTGTTTTCTATGCGAACCAATGCGGCTTTCAATTTCTGGATGAATTTTAGCTGACGTTGAGCCAACTGTCCGGCTTCTTCCTTGCCAAGAGTATTGGCCCCTTCTTCCAACACTTTAAACGTGGGCGACGTATCGGTAGTGTCATTGCCGTCAGAGTTCATGATGTTCGATTTCAACAATTCATAATCCTTTGTCGCCTTTTCGAGTTTTGCAAGAATCAATTCTTTAAACTCCTGCAATTCCTCGTCTGAATAACGGGTCTTTTCACTCATAGTATGCAATAATTTAAGTTATTTCGTATTCTTTTCAACCAATATACGCAACGTTTCATCGTCGAGTTGCACCTCTTCGGCATTCTCAATGTCTGAAACAACTTCTATTCCACAAGCAAGTACCTGCTTGGATATATAGTCCTTGAAGTCATTTATGGCTGCTGCAATAGGCTCGCTGCATGAGATGGTCACATTGATACGGTCTGTTATCTCGAAATTCTTGCCCTTGCGCAAATTTTGGATACGATTGACAATCTCACGCGCTACCCCTTCACGCTTCAGTTCTTCTGTGACAGTTATGTCAAGTGCAACCGTCAGCTTTCCACTGTTGGCCACAAGCCATCCGGGAATATCTTCCGAATACACCTCGGCATCATCGGCAGTTATGGTCACAGGCTTACCATCGATATCAAAGGTGAAACTGCCATCCCGCTCAAAATCCATTATATCCTTTTGGCTCATGCCGGCAATAGACTTGGAAAGTTGTTTCATCACAGTGCCGAACTTAGGACCAAGTTTCTTGAAATCGGGCTTGACCTTCTTCACAAGTACACCATCTTCATTGCTTACGAATTTCAGTTCCTTTACGTTGACCTCATTCATGATAAGCTGACTCATGGCTTCTATATCGCGCCGTTGTTGCTCATCAAGGACGGGAATCATGATTTGTGTCAGCGGTTGCTTTACTTTCAAGTTCTTTTTGCGGCGCAACGACAATACCATCGATGTTATATCTTGGGCAATCTGCATTTGCTCTTCGAGCTTGAGGTCGATTGCATCGGCATCAACTTCGGGATAAATCGCTATATGCACCGACGATACCCCACCGGTAAGGTCGCGATAAATGCGATCGGAAACAAACGGCGATATAGGTGCCACCAACATCGAAACAGCCTTCAGGCACTCATAAAGTGTTTGATATGCCGACAATTTATCGGTAGTCATTTCCCCGCCCCAGAAGCGTTTGCGATTCAAGCGCACATACCAGTTGCTGAGGTTGTCACACACGAAGTCTTGTATCGCACGAGCAGCTTTTGTTGGTTCATAATCCTCCATTTGTCGCGAAACCTCTTTTATGAGGCTGTTAAGCAACGACAATATCCAACGGTCGATTTCGGGACGTTCTGCATAAGGCACTTGTGGCAAGCTGCAATCGAAACCGTCCACATTGGCATACAATGCAAAGAACGAATATGTATTGTACAGCGTTCCAAAGAATTTACGGCTCACTTCAAGAACACCGTTTTCGTCAAATTTCAAATTATCCCACGGTGACGAGTTGGAAATCATGTACCACCTGACGGCATCGGCACCATACTTGTTTATGGCATTGAATGGATCAACGGCATTGCCCAACCGCTTGCTCATCTTGTTGCCATTCTTGTCTAACACCAACCCGTTGGAGATAACCGACTTGAATGCCACACTGTCAAACACCATGGTGGCAATGGCGTGCAATGTGAAAAACCAGCCGCGCGTCTGGTCGACCCCTTCGGCTATGAAATCGGCAGGATAAACCACCCGATTGTCCACAACTTCTTTATGTTCAAATGGATAATGCACCTGCGCATAAGGCATCGACCCTGAATCAAACCACACATCAATCAAGTCTAATTCTCGTTTCATGGGTTTGCCTGTTTCCGATACCAATATTATATCATCCACATAAGGACGGTGCAAATCTATCTTATGGTAATTTTCATCGCTATAGTCGCCGGGGACAAATCCCTTGTCGCGCAAAGGATTGCTTTGCATGAATCCTGCTGCCACCGATTTATCTATTTCCTCATATAGCTCGGCTATGCTACCCACGCATTTTTCTCCGCCATCTTCATCGCGCCATATCGGAAGTGGAGTACCCCAATAACGGCTGCGACTCAAGTTCCAATCATTAAGATTTTCAAGCCAATTGCCGAAACGTCCCGTACCCGTCGATTCAGGTTTCCACCGTATGCACTTGTTCAATTCCACCATGCGGTCTTTACAAGCAGTCGACCGGATAAACCAACTGTCAAGCGGATAATAAAGAACAGGCTTGTCGGTACGCCAACAATGCGGGTAGCTGTGGACGTGCTTCTCGATCTTGAAAGCCGTGCCGGCCTGTTTCATCTTCATACAGATGTATATGTTCAAATCTTCGGCTTTGTTGGCAGCTTCCTCGTCATATTTTCCATCTTCGTTGAAACGCGGGTCATAGGCATTCTTAACATAGGCACCTTCATACTCCTTGTAGAGATCCTGATCGACACAACGGGCAACAAAATCAGGGTCAAGCTCCTGCATCAACCAATATTTTCCGGTGAAGTCAACCATCGGGCGAGTTTCTCCCTTTTGGTTTATCATAAAGAGTGACGGTATGCCGGCTGCTTTGGCTACAAATGCGTCATCTGCACCGAAAGTCGGTGCTATATGCACCATTCCGGTACCCTCATCTGTAGTCACATAATCGCCCGCTATCACACGGAAACCATTATCGTTTATTACAAATTTATCATCTATCTTATCGACAGGTTTCACCCATGGGAACAATTGCACGTACTTCATTCCCACCAATTGCGACCCGCTATATTCTGCGATTATGCGGTAAGGTATGATTTTGTCGCCATGTTTATACTCATCGAGCGGCAATTCGGCTCCGGCAGCATTAAAGTATGTGGCAAGGCATTTTTTTGCAATGACATACACACCCGGCGCCCCATTATAAGGATTGTAACTCTCGACGGCCACATATTCTATTTTCGGACCGACACACAGTGCCGTGTTCGATGGCAAGGTCCAAGGCGTGGTGGTCCATGCGAGGAAATTGAGATTTCCCTTGAACTTGTCGTCGGCCTTGGCATTCAATTCGTTTACAATCTCATTTCCGTCATCGGCAATCCTGAACTCGGCAGTCACCGTTGTATCTTTCACATCACGGTAACACCCGGGTTGATTCAATTCGTGAGAGCTAAGCCCCGTTCCTGCGGCCGGTGAATATGGCTGGATGGTGTATCCCTTATACAGCAATCCTTTGCTGTAAAGTTGCTTCAGCAACCACCACAATGTTTCGATATAACTGTTTTCATAAGTTACATACGGGTGTTTCATATCCACCCAATATCCCATCAAGTGGGTCAGGTCTTCCCACTCTTTGGTGTATTTCATCACCTCCTTACGGCAGGCAGCATTATAATCGTCAACCGATATCTTGGTACCGATATCTTCCTTGGTTATTCCCAAAGATTTCTCAACCGAAAGTTCAACCGGCAGCCCATGAGTATCCCATCCGGCCTTTCGCATAACCTTGTACCCTTTCATCGTCTTGTAACGGCATATTACATCCTTTATGGTACGAGCCATCACATGATGAATTCCCGGCATACCGTTGGCCGATGGCGGCCCCTCATAGAATACGAACGAAGGCGCCCCTTCACGGGTAGCAATACTTTGGGCAAACACATTTTCCTGATCCCATTTTTCCAAGACCTCTTTGTTTATGCCCGAAAGGCTGAAACCGTCATATTCATTGAACTTCTTCTCCATTTTATGCACTTTATGAAAATTTTCCGCAAAGTTATGAACACTTTTGTTTTTCTACAAATATTTTTACCACCTATAAATTCCCGTGATTCCAACCCATCCGTCACACAAACGTGCTCCGTTTTGCAACAGCTTTTTTGATGCCGTCACATGGTCGGCATCCATCTCGTTGAATTTGTAGATGCGTGTCTTGTTGGTATTGTCGCCTGTGGCTCACAGGGGGGCAGTTGGAAATGCCTTTTCCTTTCAACAACGATTCTATTATCGCCACATCGCGTTTGCCGTCATTGTACGTAAAACTTTTGCAAACATCTGCAACCATTCCATTCGGTATGTAGTATTGTTTCCATATATTTTGGTTTTTAGGTTTGAAATATTAGGGCAGACACAAGGAGATTCCGGGAGGGAGCTTGGATTACGTCCATATCCTCGTGAATTAAAGAAGTTAAACCCCAGTTTGAGAGATGGTCAGCTTTATTATATGGAGAATGGAATACCTCAAAAGCCATATGCACGTGTTTTAATTAGAAAAAAAATATTTTGAAATCTTAGGGATAACAGACAGACAAAATTCTTCCGGCTTGCGAATAAAAAAGTACACGATAAAGGACAGCCCAAAATACAACGATTTGAATGCCCGTAGTGTTGTGAAGCATGGGGAGGAATATGTTCCTATGTATGCCCGATTACTTATACGTAAATTATGATTTGATATGTCTGACAAGGATTCTTGCATAAACTTGGGTGTAAAACTTTCCGTCAACCACATAATAAGTTTCATTTTCAGGGACTTCGGAATGCAGCAAAACAGCCCCGGCGTTAAGCACTTTGGTGACTTTGGATTCTTTTCCATGCCTGACTTGTATTTGCTCGGGGTAAATCTTGGAAGCACAGCCAAACCAAGTTTTTGTTATCCCTAAGATTTCAACAATGTTTAAATCTTACGAATAACCGCTTGTATTTCCGCTCTCCCCCGACGAGAGGTTGAGCCACCTTGCCAGCAGGGTTCCACAAGCCGTTGGAAAATCCTTTCCCTTCGCTTTCCGTGGTCCCTAAGATTTCAAATTGTTCAGGACAATATTTGTCCAAAAACGAGATGGGGACACCCATTACGCCGTCATAATCCGAGGGGATGGCGTCGGTAAAAGGGACTTCTATGGCATCGTAATTGTCGTAACGGGCATAGGCAGCTTTCCCTTTTATCTCCTTGTGCCTTGAATAACGCAGGTTATCCGCCATGGTCATCAATGAAAGAGGCTGATGGCGGCGACCGTGTTCTATGCTTGTAAACCAGCAAGAGTTCCCTAATCGAGTATAGTTCCCGACATATCCCAATTTGGCTGCTTTTTGTCTGTCCTTTTCGTCAACTTTAGCCCCATCCGGGACACCAAATACCATGTCATTGCCATTTCCTGTTGCCCCAAGCCATATTTTATTGTCCTTTATCAAGGGGAACACTTCTTTGTAAGTGATGGCATTCATGTTTCCAATGATGATGAATTTCTTTCCACCCTCCATTATCCACGCCAAGAACTCGCGGAAGAGAGAAAAAGGCGGGTTGGTGATGATGATGTCGGCTTCATCGCGCAGTTGCGTGACTTCCTTGCTGCGGAAATCACCATCCCCGTCAAGATATTTCCATTGCAGGTCATCGATGTTTATCCGTCCGTCGCCTGACAGGTCTTTGTCAAGGATGAATATCTTACCTTTCGTCCGGGCTTTCGAGGGGTCGAACTGTGGGGCGCAGGTTTCAAACAAAGTGGGTTGGGACAGGAGCTTCATCTTCTTTGCGTCTGGCGCATAACTCGTGGAAATCAGTTTCTTCAACCCAAGCTCGTCGAACTTGGCGGCAAAGTACCGGGTGAAGTTGCTCCATTCGGGGTCGTCGCAAGGCAACAAAATTGTTTTCCCCCCTGAACACGTCGGGGTCGTATTCAAGGTATGCGTTCATCTCAATTTCTATATCGTGGAATTGAGTATAAAACTCGTCGTTCTTGGCCGCCTTTGCTTCTTTCAAATTATTGTTTGCCATCGTTGTTTTTCAAACTATCTTTTAACTTGATATTTGGTATTAAAATTCTCTAACATCTACATTCAAAATGTCTGCAATCTGATATAAACAGGGATTGGTGGTTGCACCCTGCTTGTAGTATACAGATTAACCATATTAAAAGTCTTTCCAAGCCTGCTTGCCAATTTGGCTTGGCTAATGCCCTTTGCCAACGACACCTCTTTTATCCGGTTCATATTAGTCATTCTTTAGTCCAACACAGGCAAAGATACAAAAAATAACCACTTCATTTTCAAATCCTGTTACGCAATTATGTGCATTCTCGGCGGTTATTCCATGTATTTTCAGTAATTTTGTACGATTACGAATATTTTATACAATGAATATCATCGAACTACTGGACACGCACAATGGTCCCGCTTTCTCGTTTGAGATACTGCCTCCTTTAAAGGGAAAAGGGATTGCACAACTGTTCGCATCCATCGACAAATTGATGGAATTTTCGCCACTGTATATAAACATAACCTCACACCGCAGTGAAATGGTATATGTGGGTACAGCCGACGGGCTGTACAAGCGTATATCAGAGCGCAGCCGTCCGGGGACAGTTGCCGTGGCTGCCGCCATACAACAAAAATATGGCATCCCTGCAGTACCACACATCATTTGCAGCGGCTTCTCGAAGACCGAAACAGAATATGCCCTGATCGACCTGAATTTCCTTGGGATAAACAACTTGCTGCTTCTGCGAGGCGACAAAGCCAAACATGAGAACCGTTTCGTCCCTGTGGAAAACGGCCACAGCTATGCCTGTGAACTTGAGGAGCAGGTCAACACATTCAACAATGGCTATTTTCTCGATGGCACAAAGATGGACATCGTGAGTGACACAAAATTCACATACGGTGTAGCCGGATACCCCGAAAAACATGACGAAGCCCCGAACAGCGACATCGACCTTGCCCACCTGAAACACAAAGTTGACCTCGGGGCAAGCTACATCGTCACTCAAATGTTTTTCGACAATCAAAAATATTTCGATTTCGTAGGGAGATGTCGTGCGATAGGCATAAACGTACCTATCATTCCCGGCATAAAGCCAATCGTGAACAAAAACCAACTTACCGTATTGCCAAAAGTATTCCACGTTGACCTACCCAACGACTTGGTAAAGGCCATTAACAATTGCAACGACAATGATGACGCAAAGCAGGTAGGTTTGGAATGGTGCAAGCAACAAACTCGCGAGTTGCTGTCAAAAGGCGTGAAAAGCATACATTTCTATTCGATGAACGCAACCGACACCGTGCGTAACGTGGTAAAAGAGATATTTTAAAAGTTTCAATACCGATAGATATTGCATGAAATTCAGTGACATAATAGGCAACGAAGCAGCAAAGCGGCAATTGCGGCTTATGATTGACAACGAGCGGATGCCTCATGCGCTGCTGTTAACTGGTCCTCAAGGCATCGGCAAACTTGCCATGGCTCGTGCCGCAGCACAATACCTGCATTGCGAACATCGCACCAATGGCGATCCATGCGGCGTGTGCCCTTCGTGCCGGCAACATCAAACATTCAACCATGCCGACACATTTTTCTCATTTCCGGTGATAAAAGGCAAAAGCAACAGCAAACCGACATCAGACGATTATATTGCCGAGTGGAAACACTTCTTGACGGAAAATCCCATAGAAAATTACCAATACTGGCTTCGGGAACTTAACAACGAAAATGCCCAACCGCAAATTTATGCCGGAGAAAGTGCCAACATCATCACCAAAATGAGCTACGCATCCTATACGGCAAAATATAAAGTGATGATACTGTGGCTTCCGGAAAAGATGAATGAAGAATGTGCCAACAAGTTGCTGAAAATAATCGAAGAGCCTTATCCCGATTCTATTTTCTTGATGGTCAGCGACGCACCCAAAGAAATCTTGCCTACCATCTACTCGCGGCTGCAAATAATAGAACTGAAAAAACTATCTACCGATGAACTGGCCATCTACCTGATGCAACGTTACAACCTTTCGCGTCAGGATGCCATCGCTGTTGCCGCTCCGGCAAACGGCAACATCATTGCAGCTCAAGAGGCCATGTCGCTTAACGGCGAGAGTAAGGAATTCTTTGAAAAATTCATGTCACTGATGCGACTGGCATATTCTCGCGACCTGAAGAAACTTAAATCTTGGTCGGAAGAAATAAATAATTTCAAGCGCGAAAAGATAAAACGCTTCATGCAATATCTCTCAAGGATGGTGCGAGAAAACTACATCTACAACCTGCACCACACCGAATTGAACTACCTCAACCAAGCCGAAGAGCAATTCAGCAGCCGCTTTGCTCCTTTCATCAACGATGGAAATGCCGAGCGCATGATTGCCGAAATCGAAAATGTCGAAAGGGACATACAAGGCAACGCCAATGGTAAAATAGTATTATTCGACTTTGCAATCAAAGTCACCATATTAATCAAACGATGACCGTAAACAATACGAAACAGCAACAAGCACCAGCCCCCTTCCTGCGTTTGGTAGCAAAAGCATTTATGGAAAACGGTGCCGACAAGCTGCGCAATTACTGTTTCATTTTTCCCAACAGGCGCAGTGGTACGTTTTTCATAAAAGAATTGACCGAAATAACCGGCGACAAACCTTTGATTCTCCCCGAAATCACATCAATCTCCCAATTCGTTGCCGACATCACAGGCAGTGTGGAAATATCAAGAATCGAAGCATTGCTGCTTCTATATCAGGAATACTGTAAAATAATGGGCGACAGTGCCGAAGATTTCGACAAGTTTTCTTATTGGGGCGATACAATCTTAAACGACTTCAACGATACCGACAAATATCTTGCCGACCCACGGCAACTGTTTCGCAACATAAAAGACCTTAAAGAGATTCAAGCCAATTATCTTAATGCCGACCAGTTGGAAGCAATAAAAAAATATTTCGGCGAAACACCCATACACCAATTTACCGATACCGATAAACTTTGGCGCGACAGCGAACGAACCAGAAAGTTTGCCAACTTGTGGGACATTCTCTATGACTTATACACACGTTTTAACGCTGCTATCGATGAAATGGGCGTTTCATATTCCGGCAGAATATACAAAGAAGCAGTGGCAAAAATTCGCAACATGGTCGCCGAAGATTTCAGGCACAACAAATATGTATTTGTAGGTTTCAACGTCCTGTCTTCTGCCGAATACTACATTTTTAAATTGCTCGGGCAAAAAGGAATTGCCGACTACTATTGGGATTATAATTCCCCAACATTCAAAAACACACAAAACAAGGCTAACCGATTCGTCGGACGAAACATAAAATTATTCAAATCACAACTCGACCTGCACGAAACAGAAATTACCGCTTACCCTCAGATCACGGCAATCGGCATTCCGTCGAATATCGGACAAACAAAATACACAAAGCGCATTATCGACGAACTGATCGACTCGGGGAAAATACCCGATACTGCCAATGCTACAAACACGGCCATCGTTCTTCCCGAAGAATTTCTGCTTGTACCCCTTCTTGACTCTATTAATCCTCGCATCACAGGGGTCAATATCACCATGGGCTACCCTTTATGCCGCACAGGTATCGCATCGCTCGTTTCGGGCATAGCGAAGATGCACAAAAATGCGAGAAAAGAAGGCGACGAATTTTATTATTTCCACGAAAATATACGTGAACTGCTGTCACACCCCCTGTTACAGTTGGTCGTTCCCGACGAATCTTCACAACTCACAACTCATATTACACAAAACAATCTGTTCTATGTCGGGCAGTCGGTCATAAACCAATATGCGCCATCCCTCAATTACATCTTCGACCCTGTGATTAGGACTAACGATACAGCCGAGCTATTCAAATATGTCAACCGCATAATAAAATTTGCCGAAGACAGTATCATCGGCAACAGAACTATCCCTGAAAATTCTGTGGAAATGGGCTTCATAGCCACATATCTCGATCACCTCAATGTCTTAAAGTCAATCATCTTAAAATACGACATACCGATGAATGAAAACACATTCTTCTATCTGATAGACAGAATGGTATCATCGGCTAGTGTATCGTTTGAAGGTGAGCCGCTAAAAGGATTGCAGATAATGGGAATACTCGAAACACGATGTCTCGACTTTGAAAACATAATCATACTGTCGATGAACGAACGTGTGTTCCCACGCAAGCACTTCTCCCGTTCGTTCATACCTCATTTGCTTAGGAAAGCCAATGGCATGGCCACTGTGGAATTCCAAGAATGCATGTATGCCTACTATTTCTACCGATTGATAAGCCGCGCCAACAATGTTACCTTGCTTTTCGACTCAAGAACACAGTCGATTGGCTCGGGAGAGCCGTCGCGATTCATTTACCAACTACAGACGCTTTTCCCGCAATCAAACATACAAATCAAGCACATCGGTTTCAACATTTTTGCACCAAGCACCACAAAAATCGAGATTCCAAAAAACAAACGAATAATGCAGATTCTCGACCTTTACCGCACCGATGGCAGCGAACAATACCTTTCGGCAAGCGCAATCAATCATTACATAAATTGTCCCTTGGAATTCTATTTTGAGAAAGTGGAAAAACTACACGTTCCCGATGAAATGATGGAATTCATGGATCCGAGCACACTGGGGACAATCATGCATACGGTATTGCAGAAGATTTACAATCAACATGGAAAGAAAGTTAAAGATGGCATATATGTTGATGATACTGCCATCAACAATATACTTTCAAATGAAACGGCCTTGCAGTCGCTGATACACAGAACTATCAACAAGATTTACCTGCACAAGCCCGACTGCGACACTCCAATGACAGGTGAAACCATAATAATAGGCACCGGAATATTTCTATTGCTCAAGCGACTGCTCGCATTTGAGAAAGAGCAAAGTTTCACCATATTGCAAACAGAATGTGAAGAAAAATTACATTGGCAAATCGATGATGACCTTCACATAAACATAAAACAATATATCGACCGCGTTGACCGCATCATCGACAACGATGGCAAACCATACATTCGCATAATCGACTATAAAACAGGAAAAGACAGCACATCGGCATCTTCTGTCGAAATGATGTTCAATTCCAAGTCGCAAAACCGTGCCAAGGCCATGCTGCAACTAATGCTATACTGTAATGTATATTCACAGTTGCACAACACTTCCGACCCAATAAGACCCCTGATATATACGATTCGAAGAATCAATGATTCGGGATTCAAAGTCGGGAAGATAACAATAACCGATTATAACGAAATCAACGAGGAATATATGCAGTCGCTCAAACAGGTATTGAAAGAGATGTTCGACCCTTCAACTCCGTTCACGCAAACCCAAAACGAAAACAACTGCACATACTGCAAATTCGTCGATTTTTGCCGTAAATAGCCACACTCCTCCAAATCGCCAATCGTTACTCCATCGAGCCTATGATGATAATTACCTATGCACCATCATACAAGTCCGGCAGCAAGAGCCTCGGCACAACGTTCACCGTCAATAGCAGCCGATACTATGCCGCCGGCATAGCCTGCACCCTCTCCACATGGATACAATCCCTGAAGATTTATATGCATCATCGACACGGCATCACGTGGAATTCTCACCGGCGATGATGTGCGAGTTTCCACTCCTATAACAATTGCATCGTTGGTGAGGAAGCCCCTTGCCGATTTACCGAATTCCTTAAAAGCCTTGCGCAATCTGTTCCCTATGAACGGCGGCAGCCACATATCAAGCCTCGATGTCTGCAATCCTGCCGGATATGACGAAGCCGGGAGGTCAACACTGCCGCGTCTTTCAACAAAATCTATCATACGTTGCGCACCGGCTCGTTGCGAACAACCCGCAGCCTCGAAACACCGTTGCTCAAGTTGCTGTTGGAAATGCATCACACACAGAGGATCATCAACACGGTAATTGGGCAAATCTTCAGGGTGAATTTCAACCACCATGCCGGCATTTGCCCAACGTGAATTACGCCCCGATGCCGACATTCCATTAACCACAAGTTGTTCTTGTCCGCTTGCAGCCGGAACCACCACCCCACCGGGACACATACAAAAAGAATACACTCCACGCCCATCGACCTGGGTAACAAACGAATATTCGGCAGCAGGTAGATACTGTCCGCGTCCTTCCCTGCTATGATACCTGATTTGGTCGATAAGCCGTTGGGGATGTTCAAGCCTGACACCCATTGCTATTCCCTTGGCTTCGATGTTCACATGTTGATTGTAAAGCATTTCATACACATCTCGTGCCGAATGTCCGGTTGCCAGTATGACCTGCCCATCATATATCTTTCCATCATTGCATTCAACACCGATTACCGCACCGTTCTCGATAACCAACCCCGTGACGCGAGTTCTAAAATGCACTTCCCCTCCACATCGCAGAATTGTGTCGCGCATGGCCGTTATCACTCTTGGTAATTTGTCGCTTCCGATGTGAGGATGAGCATCAACCAAAATATCCTGCGAAGCTCCATGTTGATGGAAAATATTCAATATGCGGTCGATAGAACCACGCTTCTTGCTACGAGTATATAACTTGCCGTCAGAGAAAGCCCCAGCTCCCCCTTCACCGAAACAATAATTTGAATTCGGGTCGATAACACCCTCTCGTGAGATTTTGGCAATATCGATACTTCGTTCATTCACGGGTTTGCCACGTTCCATAATCACAGGACGCACACCAAGTTCTATAAGCCGCAAGGCAGCAAACAGTCCGCATGGTCCCATACCGACCACTACGGCTCGTGGCGCGTCGTCGGGCAACGGCCTGTAATCTATAATGCGAACCATTGGCGACAATGCCGGCTGTTGTTCATCGACATACACAACAAGCCGCAGATTCACTACGACCGTGCGTTGACGTGCATCAATCGACCGCTTCGATACCACTACGCCACTGATGCGCTGCTCGGTTATGCCAAGTACATTGGCTACATAACGGTAAAGCTCGGCATCAACGTATGCCACTTTGGGCAGCACCCGCAACTGAAGCTCCTTAATCATTTTTTGGTCAGATATTTTACGAATGTTTCAGGCAAACATATATTTTCGGTCTTCAAAGCATTCACAAACAATGGAGCGATATCCGAATCGCGGAAGCCTGCAATACCACACCCGATGCGGGTCACAAAGAAGAATTTGTCGGGATACCGACGGGCAAAATCAATAAATTGGTCAACGTAGGGCTTGATGGTTTCCACACCGCCCTGCATTGTGGGTATAGCATAACTCTGCCCCTGCAAACCTATGCCGCAGCCCCACACTGCACCAAACTTATTCAAAGCCACACGTGCGGCACCGCCACCGTGAGCCCCGCTCAAATTACTGCCAAACACAAAAACCTCATCCGGCTCTAACTCCTTGATATTATCGGGAGTATATTTAGGTTTACCTGTTTTTATTTTATATACACACATACTGTCGAATATATTTGAAAAAATTTGTTCTCAGAATCTAATGCCGGTAGACAACGACAAATCCCATATTGCATTGAAGAAATTGTATTGCCTGCTTGAATACCAATGCCCATCGACCTTCCCCTGTAATCCCACAAACAAGTTACGATAGTTATAGACAAATGCAAACATTCCTTTTATGTTAAGTGAAAACAAGTCGGTATCACCTTCTTCTGAATATTCGCGACAATGCTTGAAACCAAACGACGGCAAAACCGAGATGTTAAACAGCCAATGCTTAGACATCACCCAGTTATAGCCATATCCGACCAACAAGCAATAGTCATAGTAACTAAAGCGATATTGCATATTATCCTCTTCCGGGAGATAGCCTTTCATATCATCCGGCAGGCTGCTGAAATCAATTTCCACGTCTTGCGAAGATATGGTAATACCGGCAATAAGCGAACCTGCACTGCGTTTTTGTATTTTCGAAAAATTATAAGCCGCGCCATGGGAATATTGCCGATTGTTGAAAAAATAATACACATCAATGCCGTACGATTCAAGGTGTAAATCAGGAAATTCATATTTAAACCATTTCCCGTCATTGTAATCACCTAACCGGTGTAGATTGGTACCCCCTGTATTCTTATTGTAATACACATTTGCCGAAAGAAGCGCACATGTGAAATTAAAGTCGAATTTACTGTGCGTCACCGGTTGTCCGAAAAAAATGTTACCCACATCAAACATATACCCGATACTCACTGCCATGTAAGAAATGTAACCGCCAATGTTACAACAAACGTCCGACAGCATCCAAACCGGCGTTTCACCCTGAAAATTCATCGCATAGCTGTCGATCCAATTGTTATTTTTAAACATCAGTTTCCACCGTTTGCCGGTACCAACGACATAAGCCGAATCATATGAATTAAACACCTTGTCGGCCCAATTATACGCATCGACGCAAAAATCCACAAACCCGGGATAATTCACATCTTTGTCTTTTATGTTAAGCCGCCCGTGCATCATCGTTTGATACCAATAATTTTTATTCTGTTTTAAAGTCCGCTGCACAACATCATGCCTGCTACCGTTAGTCACAACAAGCGTATCTGCCGACACCGGAGGAGGCAACATGAAACGTGGTGCCAATAACGAATCGGGCAGATGCCTGCCCCAAACAACAGTTACAGAGCAGCACAACAGCAACAAAGTTATTATATTTCTCAACCCTCTAATCATAACAACTTAATCTGATGTTTCTACCCGTTCTCTTACAATGACACCATCATCACTTACCAACGAATCAGTAGGAACTATTTTTTCATTTTCTGCGCTCTTTTTCCTGCGCCTTCTCCATAACAAATCGTGCCAACCATTGAAATCATGCTTGAACACAACCCCAACGCCCTGTGTGGTCAATGCACTGCGCAAATAATAATTCTGGTCGTTATAATGGTTGTATGCTTTCAATCTTATATTCCCATTCTTGGTCAACAAATATTCAATATCAAAGTCGCCGATAAAATTGGAATTCCGCGTATCAAGCGAATTGTCTCGATAGCCGAAATTCCCATTAAACAGTAGCCGGTTATTCAACAATTGGCTCGACAATGCAAGTTCAACCTCGATGTCGGAAAAATCGCCGTTGTCGCTTCTGAAGTTCGGAGATATGCTCCAATTTTCGCTCATCTGTCCCAACAAATTGGACAAATGCGACGAAATCGTTGAAGAAGCAACCGAAGCCAGTTCGTTACTACTGCTGCTATCGGTCATATAATCGGGAGTATAAAAGCTATTGAGAGCCAACAGATAAATAATCTGGCGATTCATCATGTCCTCAGTACTAATGATACTCATCACCTTACGATAAACATCCGATGTAAGGGTAGGGAATTCCAAGTCGAAAGATATATCAGGCGCACTAATGTCCCCCTGCAACCGCAAGATGGCATTCACAGGCACATTTGTCCGGTTCAAGTCGCCATCAGTGGCAAACGATTCATCGAGGTCGGTAAGGTTGGCATAAAGCGAATACAGTGCCTCTATGTTCATAACAGCCGACAGCGGACTTCCATTAAAAGTCAGGCTGCTACCCTCTCTGATGGTAAAATCCTTTATAATAATATCTTGCAACGTGAAATTGTAGTTCCCCCGGGCAAGAGTATAGGTGCCAAAAATAGACATATCCTCATCGGCATTGTTATACCCTATACGCAAGCTCCCGCTACCGGTAGCTCGTATCTTATCGCCACCGGCGGGATCCATCACCAGATTCATCTGTGCCACGGGCGTAACTTCTATCATCAGATTGATGTTAAACAATGATGGAAGACCATTATCTTCTTCCTCCTGCTTTCTTAAAAATGCCCTCACTCGCTCGGGACGGGTATCTGACAACTCATCATCTGTGTATCCCTTATTGCGGTCAACAAAAGTTATGAAATTATATTCCGTGGCAACTTTAGTATCCGACAATACATACGTAAAACTGCTGTTGTCGGCAGTCGCCATGTTAATGTCTATATTGACAACCCCCGGTTGACCCGAGATGAATGCCGAGCCATTACCGAACATTCTGCCATACCATTCCGGACTCATCTTCTGCGTGATATCAAATCCAAGAAAGTCACGCGCATTAGTCAATTTGAAATCAAAAGCGGCATTGTGAAAGCACTCGTGGGTGACCGTCCCCGACAGATAGGCCGTGTGTCCCATAGGGTCTCTGAGTTCTACATTATCCATGGAGATAATACCCGGACGCATTTTCACCGAATCAGATGCACTATAATAAACATTAGTGTAATCAATCTTCATGCGCAAAGAGTCGGCATACACATCGCCTGTTATGTCGATATTCTTAAATGTACCATACAATATCACGTGCCCCGATGCCTCACCCCCTATATCCGAAGAAAATGCACTCATAAAAGGTTTCAGGAACGCAATATTTGCACGCCGAGGCTGAAAATCAAAATATAGCGAATCTTGCGAAACGAATATCTTTCCGTCGATTTTTGTTTGTTCTCCGTTTTGTTGCGCGACATCTGCCTGAATGGTCACACACTTGTCTTCGTTAAGCCAAGAACTCAATATTTTAGCATCGCCAAAAACGGCGTTATTATACGATAATCCATTAACAAACAATCCGCGTGTGTACATTCGCGGGACACCCGAAAACAAGTCGGATGCATAAAACAGCCCGGTTGCACGTCCGCCAAACATTACGTTGTCGATAGACAACGTTTCAAACACATAGTCAAGGTTAATATCACTAAGCTCCAACGTGATTTCATCTTCGGGACAGTCGCTTGCTATGCCGTTGATTTTAATAAATTGCTTTTCGCACGTCACTAACACATTATTAACGGCAATGCGCTTATTCTCCATCTCCACATCGATATGTGATGGGTGTATAACCCATGCTGTATCATTGAACAAGATTTCGGTAGGATTCACATCTATCCTCGCTGATAGAGCATTATCGACAGTATCCTTGACAAGGAGCGACGACACGCTCACTTCCCCACTGTAAGCTCGTTGATTATCGACCGTCCACTCCACATTGCTGTCGATGCGGTCATTAACCCCATTGGCCGTTACCGACAAAGCAAGTTTGCCTTTCTTTAGTGGCATGATGGTGTTAGCATCTACTTGTAAATTATTGTCTCGGTTATTAAGCGACACCTGCAATCGTGTACCTTCTATGAGTTTGTTTTTTTGTTGTAAATACGGTGCATCCACAAGCAAATATAGCGAATGGTTGCTGTCGGTAACGAACCCCTCTACTGTAACTGCACTCAATGGCTTTACAGGCCAATTAAACATGTCGGCCAGTTCGTCGGCATCGTCTATTACGAAATTAAAATACAAATTGTTTGGTATCAACCGTCGCTCAAAATTCGAAGCTGACCTATCATCCATTTCTTCATCGACATTGCCAAACACAGCAGGAAAAGGACGGGCAAGCATCTGCCCGACCGACTGCGATAAGGTATATACATCATACTGCCCCGATATGTTTCCATTCAATATGTCAGACGTAATTCTCACCGTTTTCGGCTGCGAATCATTATCGGCATCGACACGGAAATTCGAAACATGTAATCCTGTACCAAGCGAATCACAATAAGTAACATTATGCAACGACACGTTGCCGGAAAAATTGTTCAAATCGTTGCCGGAAAAAAAGGCATCAAGGGCGAGCGACAATTTACGTCCATGAAACTTGTCGGTGAGATTCAACTTCGACAATTCAGCCTCATTGACAGCAGCCACAACATCGATGACCGTATTCGCTCCATCTATAAAAGCATTGCCCTCAACCGACAACGACCCATTCTCGTCATCCACATCGATACGTCCCGAAATGGTCTTTTTATCAAGCACTACCTTTGCCGCTATATCGTTATACCTGTACCCCTTTAAGTCGATATGGCCAAAATTACCATTTATGTTGCCATATAACGATTGCATGTTTTTAATATCTATATCAATATTACATGCCAAGGTACCCAATAGATTTTCACGAGCCAACAATTTGCCAATATCGAAATTCTCGGTTTCGACCCTGCCTGTATAACTATCATAATAATCGCCACGCTGATTGGCAAATACGCCATTAAGCGTTAAATTACCAACCGAAGTGGTTACATTACCGGCAAAATTTGCAAATGCTAAATTACCTTTCAATGCCCCGTTCACGTCTATGTTACCACATGCCGATATTATACGGCCAACCTCAGGTGTTATACCGGCAATGCTTGAAACGATAGTCGCCACAACATTTGCATCTGCCGAAAGATGCAAATAATTTATGTCGGAATAGGCTAAATCATGATTCATGATATTATCAACCGTTCCTCTGACACCCATACTCAACCGTCCATCGGTCGATTTTACCGAAAAAACAGGAACCGCCAGTTTGTGTAACGTCCCATTTACGTTAAAAGAAAAATTTATAGGAAACGTAAATGACTTCAGCACAGGCGAGAACATTTCAAAATCCGACAACGTCACGTAACTGTCAGCCACCTGCAGATCAACATTGATATCTTCAACGTCACGTAACACATTGCTCAAACCATCGATACGTAACATCACATCGTTGGGAACTATAAGAGAGTTAGGCAATTCTATTTTTACATTGCTCAAACCGATGCAACTATCATTTACAACAGCCTCGACCGAAAAATTCTTTACCACAAATCCCTTTGCCTCTTTAAAAGACAACCGGCGCAAGTCCACATGATAATCATTGTTCCTGATGCGTGGCAAAGAAATATCGGCACGGATATCATCAAGCCTGACATGGTTTGCATCAAAGTGTTCGCCCGAAAGCGTATCAGACGAAAGTATATCATAACTAAACCGGCTACGTCTAATAACGATATTCCGTATATTTAGGTCATAATATGTCGGTGGTTTGTCTTTTTGCTTAGGCGACAAAGCATCGATGATAAACTGAATGTTCAACGGAGCATCAGGAGTAGTTCTTTTTAAACGCCCGTCCACTCCAATCAATTCGGCATACGTAAAAACCACTTGCCTGCGCGCAATCAGATTGAACATGCTGAAACCCACTCCGATCTTGTCGGCAAAGAGGATTGTATCACCCTTCTCATCGGGAACCAGCACATCATACAGCACCAATTGATTGAAAGGCGAGATATTTATGTCACCAATACTGACATTTGTCCCAAGCAGCATTCCGAGTTCACTGCTACCCGTCTGGCGAATCCGGCTCTGAATAGATGGCATCGACACGACAAGATATAGAAGTATATACACCACCGCAACGCCAAGGATTGCCGTCACCAATATACTTCGGACGACATTGTATATACTATGCCATATTTTCATGCCGTATTTGCGCACCTCCACCTATTTTACAATTCGTCACATTCTTTCATCCAAATTGCAGCCGAGGCATCGCTTGGCATTCGCCAATCTCCTCGTGGCGAAAGGCTTATGCTACCAACCTTGGGACCATCGGGCAAACACGACCGCTTGAATTGCTGGCTGAAGAAACGCCTCACAAACACCCGAAGCCAATGCTTAATGGTGTCGCTGTCGTAATCACCATCAAACGTAAGGCAAGCAAGCATATACACTTTGCGCGGAGAAAAACCATTGCGTAACATATTGTAAAGGAAGAAATCGTGCAACTCGTATGGTCCAACGAGGTCTTCGGTCTTCTGTTTTATTTCTCCGTTTTCATTGGCAGGTATTAATTCAGGACTTATAGGCGTATCTATTATATCATGCAGCGCAGGCACTATATCATCGTTGCCCGAGAAATAGAAATCGGCAAACCATTTTACGAGATATTTAACAAGTGTCTTTGGAATGCCCACATTCACTCCATACATCGACATGTGATCGCCATTGTAAGTAGCCCATCCTAATGCCAATTCCGACAAGTCGCCTGTTCCAACTACGATACCGTTTACCTTGTTGGAATAATCCATAAGCACCTGTGTACGCTCCCGAGCCTGCGAATTTTCATACACTACATTTTGCACCGAAGCATCATGGCCGATGTCGTAAAAATGACCTTCTACCGCACTCTTGATTGATATTTCCTTTATTTCTATGCCCAATGCCTTCATAAGTGCCAAAGCATTGGCATACGTGCGTCCCGTCGTTCCAAATCCGGGCATGGTTATTCCGATGATACCCGTGCGAGGCAGATGCAAGCGATCGAATGTCTTAGCCGCCAAAAGCAGGGCTAACGTGCTGTCAAGCCCCCCTGAAACTCCAATGACTACATTCCTGCACCCTATGGCATCCAAGCGACGCGCCAAACCCGCTACCTGAATATTGATAATCTCCTCGCAACGGTCTGAAAGTATTTTGCCGTCAGCCGGTACAAACGGATAACGATGCAACTTCCGAAGTAACTTGCCGTCAAACTTCCTTTCACCGAAATCAAAATCGATTATCCGAAATTTTTTCTGATTCCGGGCCATGCAGTCGGCAAAGCTCGTCGTTATCCGACGATCGTTCATAATCTTTTCAATGTCAACATCTGCCACAATCACCGCCGGCTTGTCGGAAAACCGTATGTTCCGGGCAAGGAAAGTTCCGTTTTCAGCTATTAGCGCATTACCCGCAAAAACAAGGTCGGTCGAAGATTCGCCATACCCTGCCGACGAATACACATAAGCCGATATGCATCGAGCCGATTGTTGCCTGATTAATTCACACAAATATCGATGTTTGCCTATTACCTCGTTAGAAGCCGACAAGTTGACCACGACATTAGCTCCTGCAAGTACGGCATAACTGCTTGGTGGCACAACAGTCCATAAGTCTTCACAAATTTCGGCAGCAATAACCACATTGCCCGACTTGAACAACAAATCATTTCCCAAAGGAACTTTTTCTCCGCATATCTCTATTTCATTTTCAGCTGCCTGTGACAATGATACAAACCACCGTTTCTCATAAAATTCCTTGTAGTTAGGCAAATATGTTTTAGGTATAACGCCCAGTATATGTCCTTGACAAATGGCTACTGCACAATTATACAAGGCATTGACACCCTTTACCGGCATCCCGACAAATACGATGGATTGCAACGAAGCCGATGCTGCAACGATTTCGGCTAACGCTTTCTCGGCAGATGCAAGCAACTCGTCCTGAAAAAACAAGTCGCCGCAGGTATATGAAGTCACCGACATCTCGGGAAATACAATAATTTTAGCCCCTTTGCCGCCGGCAACCAACATTTCCTCGATTATATTTTTTGAGTTAAATCCGCAATCGGCCACATTCACGTGCGGCACAACAGATGCCACTCTTATAAATCCATAATCCATAATCTCGACAGTGGTTTGTGATTGAACATCATGCAAATCGATTAGGCAGCCTAATCACTCTCTTCAGCGGCAAGCCCAAGAGACGGCTTTTCCCAATGCAAAATTAGCCATTTTTTCATTAGCTTATTAATGCCATTGTAGCATAATTTCCTATATTTACATATTTAACAACCAAAACGACCTTAATGACATTTTTTTTCACCATAAATTTGAAATAATCAAAAATGTTGGTTTAACTTTGACTATAAAACTTTTAAAATTACAAGAATTCATGAAAAAATTTCTTGCTTTGCTTTCTATAATATTAGCAACAGTGGCAAATGCGGCAGCTCAAAAGGGAGATAAAACGGTGGGCATACTCGCCGGATACGCGACAGAGAACCAATCGGCAATAGCCGGACTGTTTTTCCAATATCGCTGTAGCTCATTGTTAAGGCTTTCTCCTGATTGCCAATTTGCAATAAAGAATAACAACCGCAGTGCATTTATATTCAATGGTAACGCACATTTCATAATCAAGACTTCCGATAAGATCAACATATACCCGCTCGTTGGTATTACCTACCAAAACTGGAAATATCACACCATAGGAATCGACAACAAGGGGCGATTTGGTTGTAACGTAGGTGCTGGATTCGAAACAATGGCCACTTCCACGTTAAAATTGTCGGTCGAAGCAAAATATTCATTGATTAAAAGTTTCTCATCAAGTTATTTCTTTGCAAGCATAGGTTACCTGTTCTAAAAGCCTCCAGCCATGCCCGACAATAATGCACCGTTAGTTTCAATCATTGTTCCAGTCTATAAGGTAGAGAAATACATAGAACAGTGCGCCCGTTCAATTTTTGAACAAACTTACCGGAATTTAGAAATCATTTTTGTCGACGATTGCTCACCCGACAACAGTTTTGCTATCTTGCAATCTACATTGGAAGATTATCCATATCGGAAAAGCCAAACAAAGATAATCCGACACAGGCAAAACAAAGGCTTGTCGATGACACGCCGCACGGGGATAAGCAACGCTACAGGTACCTACGTAATTAACTGCGATGGTGACGACTATATCGAATTGAATATGACAGCCGCCTTAATGGAAATAGCATTACGCGGAAACTATGAAATAATTGCAACTCCAATTTTTATCGATTCTCCATCGGGGAAAAGTCACATACTGAAAATTGGCGATACCAATAATTTCTTCAATCTTAACTCCATTCCAATCAACGTAACGCACTTTTCATTATGCAACAAGATTTTCAAAAAAAATCTCCTCGACCAACTTACCGACACACCTAATGTAAATTCTTGGGAAGACCTTGCCGATTCGGCGAGAGCCATTGCCTTGGCAAAGTCAACACTTGCAATCGACACGCCTTTTTACCATTATCGCATGTCCGACAACTCGCTTACATCTATGAACCATAAAAAAAGATTGACCGGTCAATTAGCGGTTGCGAAATTTGTCGAACAATGGTTCATCGCCAACCATTTAGATGGGAAATATGCTGTTTTCCTGAAGAATATGAAATTCTCATCCAAAATCAAGTTCCTTCGGGGCAATCAACGCGACTTTGCCGCATGGAAAAGCACATTTCCCGAAACCAATAGCGGGATACTCGGTTATACACACATTCCGCTTTTCTACCGGCTCCTGTTTTTTATGGCCAACGCATTACCATCACGGCTATGTCAATGGTGTTCCGACATGATTACAAAAAAATAAATTCCGCCACGCACCGAGTTTTCACCCCCCTGCATGGCGGAAATTATATGCTACAAATATCATCAATAAGCAAACATCGGATATTCACTCATGATGCTGTTAACCTTTTCACGTACCGACTTGATTACAGCTTCGTTATCAACATTGTGTAGCACAGTGTCGATCATTTCGACAATTTCGCCCATCAATTCCTCTTTCGCCCCACGAGTGGTGATTGCCGGAGTTCCAAGCCTTATTCCCGATGTCAGGAATGGAGAACGAGTGTCGAACGGCACCATATTCTTATTGGCAGTGATATCGGCGGCGACAAGAGCTTTCTCGGCGGCCTTACCGGTCAATTCAGGAAATTTGCCACGCAAGTCAAGCAAAATGCAATGATTGTCAGTTCCTCCCGATGCAATCTTGTATCCCTTGTCAACAAATGCCTGTGCCATGACGGCAGCATTCTTCTTCACTTGTTTCTGATATTCCTTGAAAGATGGTTGCAAAGCCTCACCAAATGCCACAGCCTTGGCTGCTATGACATGTTCAAGCGGCCCGCCTTGCACACCCGGGAATACTGCCGAATCGAGCAACGATGACATCTTTCGCAGTTCTCCCTTATTGTTTTTCTTACCGAATGGATTTTCAAAATCCTTGCCCATCATGATAACACCACCACGAGGACCACGCAACGTCTTATGTGTCGTCGAGGTCACTATGTGGGCATATTTTACAGGATTATCAAGCAGCCCGGCAGCGATGAGTCCTGCCGGATGAGCCATGTCAAACATAAAAATTGCCCCAATTTCATCAGCAACCTTGCGAATGCGGGCATAGTCCCATTCACGAGAATATGCACTAGCACCACCCACTATTAACCGCGGACGCTCGCGACGAGCAACTTCTTCGAGCATGTCATAATCTATAAGATTGGTATCGGAAGTTACATTATATTCAAGCGGCTGATACACAAGTCCCGAGAAATTAACAGGGCTGCCATGCGTCAAATGACCGCCATGCGATAAGTTCAACCCGAGGAACTTGTCGCCCGGCTTTAATACTGCCATAAACACTGCCATATTAGCCTGAGCTCCCGAATGAGGCTGGACATTTGCCCATTCCGCACCGAACAGTTGTTTCAAGCGTTCTATCGCAATAGTTTCCGATTCATCGACCACTTGGCACCCGCCATAATAACGATGCCCGGGATAACCCTCGGCATATTTGTTAGTGAGACACGACCCCATGGCTTGCATCACTTCATCACTCACGAAATTTTCACTCGCTATGAGCTCTATGCCCTTCTTTTGACGTTGGTGCTCTCGCTCGATAATGTCAAATATTACTTTATCTCTCTCCATCTCTTTTTGTTATTATTCTTAATTTACTTGTTTTTCTTTACCGACCATCCGAAACGACCTATTTTCTCACCCATGCCGAAGTATTCACCATGGCAGTAAACAAGCATTCCGGCATGCTTCATGTCAAACTCTCCCGTTTCAGGATTGATATACTTGTCATCTGCCACTACATTCAACACATCGGCTATAAACATATCATGCGACCCGAGCGACATGATTTCCTTAACCCTGCACTCAATCGACAACGGCGATTCGGCAATATATGGTGATGACACCTTGACACCATTGACAGGGGTGAGCTTCATCTCTTCAAACTTGTTATAATCACGACCGCTGCGCACTCCACACCAATCAGTGGCACGCGCGAGTTCCTCAGTGGTGAGATTCAACGTAAACTCCATGTTACGTTTTATTATGCCGTAGCTATGACGTTCGGGACGTATCGACACATAGCACATCGGAGGGTTGGTGCATATTGTCCCCGTCCAACTTGCTGTAAACACATTGTATTCTTCAACTACCGCCCCACAACTAACCAACACCGCAGGCAACGGATATATCAATGTTCCGGGTTTCCAATTATGCTTCATGCGCAAACCAATTACTCCAATATAATGTCATCCTTTTCGACCGACCTTTCGCAATAATGGCATTTAAGCACCACATTTTCACGTTCCACGACATAAAAATGTGTTTTCATCGGCTCATTGTTGGTGATGCATTTGGGATTGTTACACCTGACTATACCATATATGTCATCGGGCAATGTGACAGTGTGTTTATCCACCACTTTATAGTCCCTGATGATATTTATCTTTGCATTAGGAGCAACAATGGCAATCCTGTTGAGAGTTTCTTCATGCAGGAATACATCGGCGACCTTTATTATACCCTTTTTGCCACATTTTTTGCTATTGAGATTGAAGCCTATCGTAACACTGCTTTTCATACTCGAAATACCAAGCAGGTTGACGACCTTAAAAAGCGATTCGGTGGGAATATGATCGATTACCGTGCCATTGCGCAAAGCTGCCACAGCCAATTCTTCGTTCTTTATCGTTGTCATGATTGTTTTCTCCTCTTTTTTAATTATCTATACCCAATACTTTGCATATTATGGCTTGTCGGGCATACAACCCATTCCGTGCCTGTTGAAAATAATAAGCCTTTGGATTGCTATCTACATCATATGCAATTTCATTCACACGGGGCAGCGGATGCAGAACTCGCAAATTCTCCTTACTGCCAAGCAACATAGAGTTTTTAAGAGTGTATAGATTTTTCACACGCTCATATTCCATTATGTCGGTAAACCGTTCACGTTGCACGCGAGTCATGTAAAGAATATCAGTCTGGTTTATCACATCTTCCGAAAAGTCGGTATATTCGTGATATTCAATGCCATGCTCATCACAAAACTTCTTATACTCGACAGGCATCCCCAATTCTTTACAAGCCACAAAATTAAATCGTGGTTTGAAGTAATACATTGCCATGAGCAATGAATGCACGGTGCGGCCATACTTCAAATCACCCACCATCGTGATGGTGAGATTCTCAAGAGAGCCCTGCGTCTTGTAGATTGAATACAAGTCGAGCATCGTTTGTGACGGATGCTGGTTCGACCCGTCACCGGCATTGATGATAGGAACCGGAGAAAACTCGCTTGCATAGCGTGCGGCTCCCTCAAGATAATGACGCATGATAATCAAGTCGGCATAGTTGCTCACCATCATAATGGTATCATGCAAGGTTTCACCTTTCGAAGAACTTGTGGTGTTGGCATCCGAAAATCCTATCACCCTGCCGCCAAGCCGGTTGACAGCCGTTTCAAAACTAAGGCGGGTGCGGGTGGATGGCTCAAAGAACAAAGTCGCTACTACCTTTCCTTCCAACAAATTCCTGTTGGGATTGGCCTCAAACCGACTTGCTGATTCAAGCAACGACAAGATTTCATCTTTTGAAAAATCTGAAATTGAAACCAGACTTTCGTTATTCATAATTATATGCAGTTTTATTGGGTTTAAACGAGTTTTCTATTATCGATTGAATTTCTGAAGCAAAATAAAAAAGCCAATCACGCACACCGCACATGACACGGTTAATGATTGACTTTATCTTTTTTTACTCATAATCTATGCGTTGCACCACATTCGGATTGGAATGCAATACACCACTCTGCAAAATATGTGTGCATTCGAAATTCATCTAACGACAAAGATACGCAATTTTCAACAATCACACACCAAGATGCCACACTGTTTTTCGTCACGCCACTAAATTTTCCGGATAATGGAAAACTACACGTTTTAAAAGTCCCCTTTCATCTTTTTTGAATATAGTTTCACTACGGATTTTTTACACTCGTCCGGCATTGTTCTGCAAACGGATGAGATCATAAAAAACTCTTTGGCAATCGATTGATATTCCATAAAAATGGCTAATTTTGTAACCGCATTACACTTGCAGAAGCCCGAAGAGGGATTATGGGTGGGTGCAACTTTACATAAAGAGCGTTTACTTGACGCTTGTCTTTGACACACCGTAACTTCGCAACTTACAGCAACAGTCAAAGGACAAGACAACAGTAGATGTTCACGGTAGGTATATTATGCCCTGCCGTGATTTGTCGGATATGTACGTTGTATGTTTTCGACATGTTCACGCATGGGATTAATATATACCATGCGTGGGCTTTCTGCGTTGTCCGTTCTGACTGTTGGGCAATGCGAAGGCCTTGGTGTGTGGGATGGGCAACAGGCAAGATTCCCACACTTGAACCGAATAATATTCTTTATCTTTCTGATTATCAAAATAACATATACTCTA